>JBDSHB010000068.1:0-11342 GCA_039918695.1 Nitrospirales bacterium
ATTGATGAAATCACCGTCGTGGTCGTCGGGTTGGGAGCCGCAGGCACGGCCTGTTGTGAATTACTTTTAGGAGCCGGGGTTACCAGGCTGAAGGGATGTGACAAGCAGGGCTTGGTGTTGGATCGACCGGTGGAAGACCTTCTGCCGCATCGCCATACTCTTCGCAGCCTCATTCAGTATGATCAGCCGACGGGAACCGTTCAGGACGCACTGAAAGACGCCCACGTGGTGATTGGTCTTTCCACAGCCAATATTTTAAAATCCGAAGATTTAGCCCTCATGGCCAAAGATCCCATTGTGTTTGCCTTAGCCAATCCTGATCCAGAAATCCTACCCGAGGCCGCCATTCCTTACTGTTGCGTGTACGCCAGCGGGCGATCGGATTATCCCAATCAATGTAACAACCTCCTGTCGTTCCCCGGCATCTTTCGTGGAGCCCTTGATGTGCAAGCCAAAACGATTAATGAGCCGATGCTCATTGCTGCAGCTCATGCCCTCTCAAAGATGATTCCTGACTCCGCGCTCAGTGAGGAATATATTATCCCCAGCGTGTTCGACAAACAGGTCGTTCCCAAAGTCGCCAAGGCCGTCTCGCAGGCAGCGATTGATTCCGGTGTGGCCCGCCGGACAAAAAAGGACATGGAAGAGGAGATGGAATAGCAGAGAGTCACAAGAGGGGAAGAAAAACAGCGGGATTTATTTCAACGTATCCCAAAGGAGAATGCTGATTCCGAGGGGCCACAGATAATAGGAGAATAAGTGGAAGTGATCCTGTCTGACGAGTTTAAGGATCAACGAAATAGATCCATAGCCCACCAAAGCCGCGACCACCATTCCGACCACATAGACCCCTATCGGTTCATGCATCTGATCCATTCCCTTCCCAATTTCCAAAATCGTCGCTCCCACAATAGCCGGCATAGAAATCAAGAGAGAAAACCGGGCCGATAATTCCCGATCTAAGCCCAACAACACTCCACTGGTAATGGTTGACCCGGACCGGGAAATCCCGGGGAGGACCGCCACACCTTGCACAATACCAATCACGAGGGCATCCCGAATGCTCATGTCCTGAATACCCCGGACGCTGTTTCTCCCTCGCCCCAACCAGAGAATCACTCCCGTGATCAGCAACATGACAGCCACGACGGAGGGTTGAACCAGGGTTTCAAGGCCAATGGATCGAATGCCTAATCCAATGATTGCCGTAGGAATGGATGCAAGCAGGACATAATGGATTGTCCGCCGCTCATATCCTTGAAACAGGCTGCCTTGTGTTGTGGTCCATCCAACATATCCCAAACCCAGGGTGAGGAGATCATGACGAAAATACACCAGGATCGCGGTCACCGTCGCGAGATGCAACATAATGTCATACAATAAATTGGTCTCACTGAAATGACCAAACCAGTGTTGAGCCAGGACCAAATGTCCGGAAGAGGATACCGGGAGGAATTCCGTGAGTCCTTGAATGACCGCAAGCACCACCGCTTCGATGTAGCCCATCGGTTATGAATGCCTTTCTTTTAGTTGTGGATCAACAGAAGATAATTCACGGAACAGATGACAACTCCTAGCCTTTCCACTGACTGGCAAAATCACGAACGCCCTCTTCCCAGGAAGGCAACTCTATCAAGGGGTTCTGTAAAGAGGTCAGCACGACATAGGGTGGCCGTCGAGCAGGTCGAGGAAATTGAGCGGTGGCTATAGGCACGACCGAGGTTTGAATATCCAACGCCTGATAGAGTGCTTGGGTCAATTGGTACCAACTGGCTCCGCCCGCACCGGCCATGTGATAGGTCCCAAACGCATCGGTCTCACCCAATTGGAATACTGCCTGGGCGAGATGAGGGGCAAAGGTCGGTGACCCATACTGGTCGCTGACGACTTTCACAACCTCCCGTCCCGCCATTCGACAAATCGTACTGGGAAAGTTCTTCCCTACAGTGTGATAAAGCCAGGCCGTCCGGATAATAAAATGCCGTGGGTTCGCTATCCGCACCGCCGCTTCCCCGGCTAACTTACTCTGCCCATAGACGCCTAACGGATTCGTACGATCGAATTCATGATAGGGCCGATTCTGCTGACCATCAAATACATAATCAGTGGAAAAATGCATCAGAGTCATTCCCAGATCATTCGTCACCACGGCAAGATTTCTCGGGCCCAGGGCATTGCCCCGGTATGCGGCATCCTGTTTCACCTCTGCCTCATCTACCTGCGTGAAAGCGGCCGCATTGATCACGATGTGTGGTCGGAGTTGATCAAGGGATTTCTTGACTTCCTCAAACTGCGTGATATCCAGGTCCTGGAGATCCCAGGCCGTGACCTCGTGGTCGGCATATTGCCGTTGTAGCGCCTGTCCTAATTGCCCTTGAGCCCCTGTGATTAAAACTCGACTCTGCCTCATGGTTGATAATCCGGAAGTTGTTCCCCAAGGTCGTCAAGTAACTGCCCCGCAGCATCCTTGGTAGAGAGAAGCGGCCGTTCGATCGGCCATTGAATGCCAATACGTGAGTCATCCCATCGAATAGTCACTTCACCACCAGGCGCATAGACATCGGTACATTTGTACTCCACTTCCGCCACATCGCTGAGGACACAAAATCCATGGGCAAAACCAGGAGGAATATAAATTTGCTTGAAATCCTCTGCCGATAAGTTCACTCCCACCCATGAGGCAAAGGTCGGCGACCCCTTTCGAATATCGACCGCGACATCAAAAATTTCCCCACGGATCACACGAATGAGTTTCCCTTGTGGGCGAGTCATTTGAAGGTGAAGGCCCCGAAGTGTCCCGCGGACCGATGATGAGCAGTTATCCTGTACAAATGGAAGCGGGATCCCTGCCTCCTGATACTTTTGTACATGATACGTTTCTAAAAACCATCCACGTTGATCCCGATAAACATCGGGCTCAACAATGAGCACCCCAGGCAACTGGGTTAGGAGAAATTTCATGCCCGGTTACTCCTGCCCCTGATTCACCAAATGCAGCAAGTATTGTCCATATCCGTTGTCTTTCATTTTCGTGGCTAAGCGCAACACGTCACCTGATTGAATGTAACCCATTTTGTAGGCGATTTCTTCCGGGCAAGAAACCATCAGACCCTGTCGTTCTTGTAAAACTTGAATATAATGAGCCGCTTGCATGAGGGATTCGTGAGTTCCCGTATCCAACCAGGCAATGCCACGACCAAGCACCCGCACATGCAGCGATCCGGCCTCTAAATAGGTTCTATTCACATCGGTGATTTCTAACTCTCCTCTAGCCGAAGGCTTGAGAGAATCGGCAATGCCCACAACCTGATTGTCATAAAAATATAACCCGGTTACCGCATAGGGTGATTTGGGATGGGGGGGCTTTTCCTCCAGGCTGGTGGCTTGTCCGTGATCATTAAAGGTCACCACACCGTATCGTTCCGGATCCCGAACCTGGTAGGCAAAGACTTGCGCACCCGATGCCTGAGAGGCCGCTTCCTGAAGATAGCGAGACAGCCCATGCCCATAAAAAATATTATCACCAAGAATGAGCGCCACCCGATCCTGCCCGATAAACTCACGCCCAATCACAAAGGCTTGCGCAATTCCTTCCGGTCGGGGTTGAACCTGGTAGCGGATCGTTAACCCGAGATGACTGCCATCACCTAACAACCGGACGAACCCTTCCTGCTCATGCGGAGTCGTGATCACCAGAATCTCCCGGACTCCAGCAAGCATGAGGGTCGACAACGGATAATAGATCATCGGTTTATCAAAAACCGGCATGAGTTGTTTGCTGACCGCGTGGGTTAAGGGATAGAGTCGGGTTCCCGATCCACCCGCTAGGATGATTCCCTTCATCGTGCCCCTTTGTATTCCAATATCTTCGTCATTCTCATGTTACCTTGCCAAAATGAGAGAACGTCCCTGCCCCTATAATGGGGCAGAGGATAACCCGAGTCGTTCCCGTTGATAGGAGTTCCTGGTCACGGCCTGACACCATTGGCGATTGGCAGCGTACCATTCAACCGTCCGCTGCAACCCGGACTCGAAAGAGTGGCGAGGACTCCACCCCAATTGCGATTGAACTTTGGTGGTATCAATTCCATAACGAAAATCATGACCGGGACGGTCAGCCACAAATACTTTCAGGTCTGCGTATCGTGTGATGCCACGTTGAGACAGGGAAGGATTGGAACCACCGGGCGCGACATTTTCCAAGATCTGGCATAGGGCATCGACGACATCAAGATTGGATCGTTCCGACCGTCCGCCAAGGTTATATTTTCCTCCAGGCGTGCCTTCCTGAAGGACCAGGAGTAAGCCTTCACAATGGTCTTCAACAAACAACCAGTCCCGTATATTCTGCCCGTTCCCATAAATCGGAAGAGGTTTCCCTTCTAAGGCATTCAGGACCATGAGAGGAATGAGCTTTTCGGGAAATTGAAAAGGCCCATAATTATTCGAGCAATTGGTCATCAATGTCGGAAGACCATAGGTGTGATAAAAGGCTCGCACCAAATGATCGGCACTCGCTTTCGAGGCTGCATACGGAGAATTGGGGGCATAAGGGGTCACTTCGGAGAACAACCCTGTTGGACCCAACGTGCCATAGACTTCATCTGTCGAGACATGCAGGAACCGAAAATGCCGTTGATGCTCGGGAGTGCGATGCTCCAGGAAACGCCGGACCACGTCTAACAACACCAGCGTTCCCGTCACATTGGTACGGATAAAGGGATACGGGTCGTCAATGGACCGGTCCACATGCGATTCAGCGGCAAAATTCAACAACCACCTGGGAGAAAATGAATCCAAAACCCGGGTCATTTCTTCCGCATCGGCAATATCTGCCTGAATAAAATCTAGACGGGGATGGTCCCATAATCCCTCAAGGCTTTCTCGATGACCCGCATACGTCAATTTGTCCACGACGACAACCCGTGCTTCGGTCTTGTGAAGAGCCATCCGAACAAAATTGGCGCCAATAAATCCAGCGCCTCCTGTCACAATCATGGTCTCCATGATTCAAAACTCTCCAATTGATAGAAACCGTGGGGACAAACCAGGAAATACTCTGGTGAGATATCGGAAGGACTCCTTACTCAACAGTCACACTCTTGGCAAGATTTCTCGGACGGTCAATATCGACCCCTCGCAACACCGCGATATGATAGGCCAGCAGTTGAAGGCCAACGGTAAACAGAATCGGGGTCAAGAGCGGATGGACAGCGGGGATCGCGAACACGTCATCCGCAACTTGATCCAAGGCATGATCCCCTTCGGTCACAAACGCAATCACGGGAGCACTCCTGGCTCGCACTTCCATCAGATTGCTGACAGACTTTTCATAAAGCCGATCTTTCGGCGATAACACGACCACGGGCATGTCTTCATCAATCAGCGCAATTGGGCCATGCTTCATCTCTCCCGCCGCATACCCCTCTGCATGAATATAGGAGATTTCTTTGAGTTTCAATGCCCCTTCCAACGCAATAGGATAATTAATCCCACGACCCAAATACAAAAAATTTTGTTTTTGATAATACCGATTGGCAATGGCTTGAATAGCCGCCTCTTGCTTGAGAATATGCTCTACCTGGCCCGGAAGCATGAGGAAATGATCCAACCACCAACGCCCTTCCTCCGGACTTAACGTGGCACGAACCCGTCCCACATGCAAGGCTAATAAATATAGGGCAATCACCTGACCGGTAAAGGCTTTCGTGGAGGCGACGCTAATCTCAGGACCACATCTCGTGTAAATCACCCCATCGGCTTCGCGAGACAGAGTACTCCCCACCACATTCACAATGGCCAGGACACGAGCCCCTCGGTGTTTGGCTTCCCGTGCCGCCGCCAAGGTGTCCGCCGTCTCACCCGATTGTGAAATGGCAATAAATAAATCGTCCTTTTGAATCATGGGCTCTCGATATCGGAACTCGGAACCAATATCCACCTGAACAGGTCGTCGAATCATCTCTTCGAATAAATATTTCCCGACCAGCCCCGAGTGCCAAGACGTCCCACACGCGACAATCCAGATTCGCCTGGCGTTGAGCAACTCCTCGTCAGTCATGGACAGATCGGGAAGATCCGCTTCTCCCGTTTCATACTGAAACCGGCCCCGAAGCGTGTTAATGATGACTTGAGGCTGTTCGTGAATTTCTTTTATCATGAAATCCGAATAGCCCCCCTTTTCAGCCGCCTCAGCATCCCAGTCAATGGTAACCGGGCTGAAATCTCTTGGTTTGCCATCCTGATCAAAAATGGTGATACCAGAGCGCTCTAACATGCCCACATCTCCGTCTTCTAGAAACACCACTTCCCGTATATGGGCTAGGAGTGGAGTGACATCAGAGGCCAGAAAAGCTCCTTTTTCATTTTGACCAATGACCAGGGGACATCCTGAACGACTCACAACAATCCGCCCTGGCTCAGCCAACGACATCACGGCGATGGCATAACTGCCGTGTAAGTCATGCGCCAGTAATCTAACCGCCTCTTGAAGCCCATGCCCCTTTTTCGTGAGCGAGGATAATAAATGCGCAATAACCTCTGTGTCGGTTTCAGACTCAAAGCGATAACCTTCTACTTCCAATCGATGACGGAGGTCTAGGAAATTTTCAATGATGCCATTATGGACGAGGACGATCTCTCCCGAACGGTGAGGATGCGCATTTTGTTCAGAGGGACGACCATGTGTGGCCCAACGAGTATGACCGATGCCTATCGTTCCGGCGACAGCCCCGTTTTGCAAGACCGCTTGGAGATTCGTGAGCTTGCCCACGCTTCTTCGAATCGTCAACTCTCCCTCATGTTGAATCGCGATCCCTGCGGAGTCGTACCCTCGATATTCCAACTGTTGTAGCCCGGCCACTAAAATAGGGGTCGCTGATTCTCCTCCAACATATCCGATGATTCCACACATAATCTAAGGCTCCTTACATCTCATCATTTTTTTAATTGTATTGGAAAGATCAGGATGGTATCGATCAGTGAAGGCCGGAATGGAAACGCATAGGTCCAACCAGACATCGCTCGCCTTCGTTCATCAAAATTGGTCACTAAACAGAGTCTTTTTTTTGTTGAGGGTTCGGTCGGAGTGACGACTCATCCGGGTCATCATGCTGTTGGGCCTGAACATGAGTAGCTGAGGAAGAAGCCAGAATTTCCCGCCGTTTCGCCGCCGTGCCTTCTTTATTGATTTGCGCCACTCGAGAAATTCCCAATGCATTGGGCGGAACATTTTTCGTGACGGTGGTCCCTGCCGCAATCAATGCCCCTTCCCCTATAGTCACCGGCGCAATTAATTGCACATCGCTCCCAATAAACACATTGTCCTCAATCCGTGTCTGTGCTTTTCGAAATCCATCGTAATTACACGTAATGGTTCCGGCACCGATATTCACATTCCGGCCAATGACGGTATCTCCGAGATAACTCAAATGATTGACCTTAGACCCTTCTCCAACTTCAGTCTGTTTCAATTCCACAAAATTACCAACTTTGCCTTTTCGATGAATGAGGCTACCCGGACGCAAATGCGCAAAAGGCCCAATGACTGCCCCTTCTTCTACCGTAGCTTCCAGCAACACGCACGAATCCTGAATGAGAACATCATTGCCGACCAGGGAATTGTTCAGCCTCGAATTGCTGCGAATAACGCAATTGTTCCCGATGACGGTACGACCTTCAAGGATCACTCCTGGATACAGACAGGTATCCCTTCCAACCTCTACTCCATCATTAACGATCACACGGTCCGGATCCAACATGGTGACCCCTGCCAACATGAGGCGCTGGGAAATTCGTCGTCGCATTTCCTTCTCGGCTATGGCCAGATGTTCTCTTGTGTTAATCCCAGTCGTCTCCAAATGGTCATTTGTCACCCATGCCGCAACTTTCAGGCCTTGCTGAACAGCCATTCCAATAATATCGGTAATGTAAAATTCCCCTTGGGCATTTTGCGGGCGCAATTGGCTCAATGCCTTCCCAAGGAAGGTGGCATCCACGACATATGTCCCAACATTAATTTCCGAAATACTGCGTTCTTCCGGTGAGGCATCTTGATCCTCGACGACACGGCGGATCTCGCCTGATGGCCCGCGAACCACTCGCCCGTATCCACGTGATTCCGCTATGACCGTCGTTAAGATTGTCAGGCCAGCCTTTTCAGATTGATGACAATCAACCAGGGAAGCCAGGGTGCCCTGGGTTAATAAGGGGGTATCTCCATTGAGAATCAAGAATTGGTCCGCCTGCCTGGAGGCGTCACGGGTACACACTGGATACGCCTGTTGAACGGCATGCCCCGTCCCCAGTTGTTTCTCCTGAATCACCACTTCAAACGGTTCAAAATTGGCCTTCTCTTGTTCGAGGTAGGCCTGGACCTGTTCCGATCCATGGCCGACCACAATGGCAACAGTCTGTGTCGCCACTTTCCTGGCCAAGGTCGCGGCATACCACAGCATGGGACGACCGGCAACTCGATGCAAGACTTTGGGCAAAGCCGATTTCATTCTGGTTCCTTGCCCCGCAGCCAGAATCATCGCGGCCGTGTTTTTTTTACCACTCATTACGCTTGTCATACCCTTGGTAAAAGGTGACTTGTTTATGGGGTTTGGACTTTTGGTGAGTCCTTGAGAGTCATTCTATCCCGTTTTTGCGCAATTTCAATGCTAGAGGATTTATCTGGAGGAGAATAGAACCCGCCTGAAACAATAAGCTTCATGGCTTCCTCAACTCCCATATCTACAGGGATAATTTCTCTCTCGGGAACCAGGAGAAAATATCCAGAAGTGGGATTCGGAGATGTGGGGACAAACACATGGATCAGAGGCTCTGGAGCCAGATTCTGGATTTCCTTTCTGGTCTCCCCCGTGACAAACGACAAACAATAGTGCCCCTCTTTTGGAAATTGAATCATCACCACTTTGTTATATTTTTCGCGTTGTTTGAATGACAAAATATCCATCATCGACTTTAATGTGGCATAAATACCACGTACGATCGGGACACGGTCTAAAAATTCTTCCCACCGGACAACCAATCGTTTACCCAAAAAATTTGTGGCAAAGACCCCGGCAGAAAAAATCAACAGCAATAATGCCAAAATACCTAGACCAGGGAAGTAATAATCGGGCAACACCAAATCCGCTAATGCCGTCCCCAGAATACTATCCACGGTCACAAACAGGGTTTTTAATATGAGGATGGTTCCCCAAATTGGGGTAATCACCAACAGTCCTGTCAAAAAATAGCGTCTGAGGGAGGCGCGAAGGGTATTCATGAAAAGATTGCCTTGTACCCGCTACATGGGCAGGCAGGGTCACTACTTAAGGAAGGAAGCCACCGGGATACTACCGCATCTTACAATTAGGACTGGATTCCCGCAAGACTTTTCTTGCGAATTTCAATGACTTAGACTAGGATCGCTCAGGGTAAATTACCATGAAACCGAGAAACCACAGAAACGGAAAACCTGACCTGCCTTCCGGGTTATTCATTACCTTTGAAGGCACCGAAGGGTCCGGAAAAACCACGCAATGCCGTCGATTGGCACAAACACTTCGTGCTCAAGGCTATCAGGTATTAGAAACTCGTGAGCCTGGGGGCACTCCCTTGGCCGAGGCCCTTCGTCGTCTTTTGCTTTCCTACTCCAAAACGAAATCCAACAATGAAATCATCACTCCCGAATGTGAAACATCTCTGATCCTGGCTGCCCGGTCCCAACATGTGGCTCATGTGATTCGGCCAGCTCTTGCCAAAGGCATGATTGTGCTGTGTGACCGGTTTTTTGATTCAACCCTGGCCTACCAGGGATACGGACGACACCGTGATATCACATTTCTGAAGCATTCCCATCAATTTGCCACAGAAGGACTGATTCCACACCTCACGTTTCTACTTTATCTCCCGACACAGGAGGGGTTGGCCAGACGAAAACAGGCCGGGCACCAAAATCGACTTGACCAGGAATCCTTGGATTTCCATCAACGCGTGCGTCGAGGCTTCCTTGCCCTCGCAAAGCAGCACCCCCAACGCATTCAAAAATTGGATGCCAGGCAATCCCCTGATATCCTGAACAGGCTCATCGCGTCCATAATGTCACCCCTCATTCAGGCGTTGCCATCGACATGCCTGGCTCAGACAATCCATCAATCCAGCCGCCCTATCAAGCGCGTCCAGACCAACAAAGGGGTTCCTCAACATGGCATTTCGAGATCTCGTCGGGCATCAACAACCAATTAAATGGCTCCAAACAGCGGTCTCCACGAATCATCTGGGGCATGCGTACCTGTTTCATGGAGAACCGACCATAGGAAAACGACTCACAGCTATTGCGCTTGCCCAATATCTGCATTGTGAGGTCCCCCAGATTGCTCCAACACCAGATGCCTGCGGCCTCTGCCGATCATGCCACCAAATTGCACAGGCCACCCACCCCGACTTTTTGTTAGTTCAACCTGAAGATACGCAAAAACAGAATACCAAAATTACCATTGAGCAAATTCGCGACATCGAACATCTGGTCATTTATCGTCCTCTGCTGGGGTCTCATAAGATATGTCTTATTGATCAGGCCGACTCAATGACCACGGAAGCCGCCAATGCCTTGCTCAAGACATTGGAGGATCCGCCAGACCATTGCCTCTTTCTCCTGATCACCAGCCGCCCGGAGCACCTTTTGGCGACGATTCGGTCTCGATGCATTACGTTACGATTTGCGCCGCTTCCCTCTGCCAGCATTTATGAATTCCTGATGGAACGGACGGATAGAGATGCCTCGGATGCCCGGTTAATAGCGGCATTCGCGGAGGGCAGGTTGGGCTCAGCTTTGTCTTGTGACCCCATAGAATTGAAGGTGAAACTCCGTCAATACTGGGCTCTGCTATTTGGGGAACATACTGCGTCGGCTTCCCGGGTGATGGATATGAGTGAAGGGCTGGTCAAATCTAACCAGGTACAGGAAGCCATTCATTGGTTTTGGGCAGGGCTGAGGGACTTGCTAATGCTGACCCTGGATCATTCCTTGTCTCCCACGCTGTACCAGGATCAAGAAACTGCTCTTCGCGAGTTGGCCCAACAGATTACCCCTTTTTCACTTCTGGCCTTAATCCATGAACTCAACCAACTCGAGCGAGGGCAACAACGAAATCTTAATGTGCAAATCGGATTGGAACAATTTTTCTTTCATCTGCACGACCAATTGGAATTATCGCATTCACCAGAGCCCGCCTAACCATCAATTGCCTACTTACCCCGGTTCTACGACCACCCGAGTCGTTTTACACATGTGGGTTCGGAGCTACCAGAGGATGTATTGTCATGTCCAACACGTTTTACGTCACCACCCC
>JBDSHB010000069.1:0-6398 GCA_039918695.1 Nitrospirales bacterium
ATGCATCTTCGCTGCATACACATGACTACCCACAATTTTCGATCCGAAAATTTTCGCGAACTGCACTCCCAGTTCTACAGCCATATTCGAATGGTCTGAATTATCAACCGGGACATATATTGTTTTGTACATTAACAAGCCTCCTTACAGATTTCCGCCATAGGAAAAGCGGCATCACACCCTCGTCTCAATCGCCGGGAAATGCTTATAAACAGATGGTTTTTCACATGAAATGAGTGCGGATCTTACCACTGGGAATTCTAGGTACGCAACCCAACAAACATTTCCAGCTTGACATGAGCGAGATATTAAATATCATATACTTATCAATGGAATTGAAAGTCTCCTGTTGGCGTTTTTCCAGTTCATAACAAATTCAGGTCAAACACGTAAAATTACTTGCAATCCCTTACCTTACATCTAATTTAATGTTTCAATATGAAACTAGCTGGTACCTGCGCCCCACGCTCTCACTAATCGAACCCAATAAACATTCCCATTAAAAAGCACGCAAGACTCAAACATTCGAAAAGCGAGGGCTGACGCTGGAACCTACCTAACCGGTGAGCTAGAGAACGATATGCGTTCCTGGCAAATCATATCGTAAGGAATAGCATTCATTGCCGCGGCCAGACTCACTTTTTCAATCTATTTGTAGGGGAACTTTTTTGTGGATGATTTTAAGTTTTACTAAACTCTTCGGCCGAAAACGCCGACAACAAGGAGTCAGTCAGCCAAAAATTGCGGATAGCCGTTAAATTACGCTATATTGAATGTTTTGTGCTTTGCTTTATTCACCAATGAGACCATGCCCATGATGGACATGTGGGCTCAAGCAATTGGTTAGGGGGACCTCGATGAGACAAACCAATTTTCTCTTCACCTCGGAATCGGTCACGGAAGGGCATCCCGATAAGATTGCCGATCAGATTTCCGACGGTATTCTTGACGCAATCATTGCAAAAGATAAGAACTGCAGGGTGGCCTGTGAAACTATTCTGACCACAGGAATCGCTTTTGTAGCCGGAGAAATTTCCACCCGGGCGTATGTAGAAATTCCTGAGATTATTCGTGAAACGATTCGTGAGGTGGGATATACCGATGCCACATGGGGATTCGATTACAACACCTGCTCGGTCTTGACCGCCATTCATAACCAATCCGGTGATATTGCCATGGGAGTGGATTCAGGCGGCGCTGGCGATCAAGGGTTAATGTTCGGGTATGCCTCGAATGAAACCCCTGAACTCATGCCGATGCCAATTATCCTGGCCCACCGGCTCACCAGAAGACTAGCGGAGGTTCGGAAAAAGAACATACTCCCTTGGGTTCGTCCTGATGGAAAATCACAAGTAACCATCGAATATAAAAACGGCAAACCTATTCGCATTGACACCATCGTGGTTTCCACCCAGCACAGCGATGCTGTCACTTTAAAAAAAATCGAAAAAGATGTGATGGAAAAAGTGATTATTCCCGTCATGCCTAAGAAATTATTCAATCAAAAATCTATCAAATTCCATATTAATCCCACTGGGCGATTTGTCGTCGGTGGCCCCATGGGTGATACGGGCCTTACAGGAAGAAAAATCATCGTAGACACTTATGGCGGTGTTGGCAGTCACGGAGGAGGCGCTTTTTCAGGGAAAGACCCCAGCAAAGTGGATCGATCAGCCTCATACATGGCCCGTTATATTGCAAAAAATATCATTGCTGCACAATTAGCAGAAAAATGTGAAGTGCAATTGGCGTATGCCATTGGGGTCGCAGAACCGGTTTCCATTTTGGTCGATACAAAGGGCACCGAAAAAGCGTCCATTGATCGGATTGAAAAGCTCGTCATCAAGCATTTCCCATTGACGCCAAGAGGTATCATTGAGCACCTCAATTTGCGACGTCCTATTTATAAAAGGACGGCTGCATACGGACATTTTGGCAGAAACGAACCTGGATTCACTTGGGAGAGGACTGACAAAGCCAGCCTGCTCCGAAAAGGCGCAGGCCTATAATTTCCAAGTGCCTAGCCCGCCGAATGATGGGGAAGGGGACCAAACCTTCCCTCTTTTCAATAGACCTTCATCACTCATAAAGAGAAGGAGAGACAATTTCTATGAGCACTGCAACTATGACCAAAACCGCCTCGATTGACTACAAAGTTGCGGATATCCGTTTGGCTGATTGGGGGAGAAAAGAATTATGCATTGCCGAAACTGAAATGCCTGCATTGATGGCTCTTCGAGAGAAATTTCACGGCTCCCAGCCATTAAAAGGCGCCAAGATTCTTGGCTGCATTCACATGACTATTCAGACAGGAGTGTTAATTGAAACGCTCATCGAGCTGGGCGCTGAAGTCCGCTGGTCATCCTGCAATATTTTTTCAACACAAGATCATGCTGCCGCTGCCATCGCCGCAAAGGGAATCCCTGTATTCGCCTGGAAGGGTGAAACCGAAGAAGAATATGAGTGGTGCCTGGAGCAAACCATTGTAAAGGGCGGCCAACCGTGGGATGCGAACATGGTCCTGGACGACGGTGGCGACTTGACCATGATGCTCCACAAAAAATATCCAGCCATGTTGGACCGAATTCATGGGATCACTGAAGAGACAACCACCGGGGTCCATCGTTTACTGGAAATGTTAAAAAATGGCACGCTAAAGGTTCCAGCCATTAATGTGAATGATTCGATCACCAAATCAAAAAATGACAATAAATATGGTTGCCGCCACAGTTTAAATGACGCGATCAAACGCGCCACCGACCACCTCCTGTCAGGGAAAAAAGCCCTGGTGATTGGGTACGGCGATGTCGGAAAAGGCTCCGCTCAATCACTCCGCCAGGAAGGCATGATTGTCAAAATTTCAGAGATTGATCCAATCTGTGCCATGCAAGCCTGCATGGATGGCTATGAAGTGGTTTCTCCCTATAAAGGTGGCATCAATACAGGCAAGGTCGAAGACACCAACTCCGTCCTGCTCCAGAACACAGATTTAGTGGTCACGGCTACCGGCAACTTGAATGTCTGCGATTCAGCCATACTGCATTCATTGAAATCTGGGGCGGTCGTTTGCAATATCGGACACTTTGACAATGAAATCGACACTGCCTTTATGCGTAAGAACTGGGAATGGGAAGAAGTAAAACCTCAGGTGCATACGGTGTATCGTGACAAAGCCAGCAAGGATCATCTCATTTTGCTCTCTGAAGGGCGCTTGGTGAATTTGGGAAATGGGACCGGACACCCTTCCAGAATTATGGATGGTTCATTTGCCAACCAAGTCCTCGCGCAAATTTACCTCTACGAACGGAAATTCGCGGACCAAAAAGGTGGAACAATTACAGTTCAAGTTTTACCGAAACATCTCGACGAAGAAGTGGCTGCCCATATGGTTCGTGGCTTTGGAGGGGTTATCACTAAACTCACTCAAACTCAGGCTGCCTATATTCACGTACCAGTCAATGGACCGTTCAAAGATGACAGCTACAAGTATTAATAAACAGCTCCTGCAGTTCTAATATTTTTTCCTGTGACTCATTAACAGAGCACCGAACAAATGATAATGGTTCCGCAATATTGATTGCGAATTCAAAGATAACCACCAGACAGTAGTATTTAGGGGGCCTTGGCTTGGACAGGGTCCCCTAGCTTTTTTCAATACTTCTGGTATTCTGTACACATAAATGGTCTCAATAATATTGAATTCTGCTATGGGATTGCCTCTTCCCAACTAAATTGTTACATTATACTCTCAAGCCACTCTTTTACACGGGAAAATCAAGGCCCGTGTTAGTCGGTTTCAACAACCCACTTTCGTATATGTAAAAGAGATTTCAATCCTAGGTTTTATTTCACTAACAAATCTCTCACCGTTGAATTTTCCCTCTAGTATGAGGAACATTCTCTTTGGTGACTGGAGATAGTAAGAGGACTTAGTCAGCTATGTCACGAACGTTAGACCCATCCTTAGCCGGAACTCCACAACGAGATTACCCCACAATGATTCTGTTTGGGTCAATTGTGTTGACCACAATCGTCGGGCTCCCATTGTATGCCTATTTTTACGATTTCTCCTGGGTAGACTGGACCATGTTTATCACGCTTTACCTGTTCACAGGCTTAGGCATTACGGTTGGCTATCACCGGTTAATTACCCATCGGAGCTTCAAGTGCCCCAACTGGATCAAAGCCGCCTTCTTAATCGCAGGCGGTATGGCGTTAGAAAACTCAGCGTTAAAATGGGCCAGCGACCATATTAGGCACCATGCTCGGTGCGACCAGAAAGAAGACCCCTATAACGCCACCCTGGGTTTTTGGCACAGCCATTGTGGCTGGATTTTCTGGAAAGATCCCAATCGTGATCCCAAATATGCCACCCGCCTTCTGCAGGATCCTCTGATATTGTGGCAGGACAAATATTACCTTCCGATTCTTTTGTCGGGACTCGTATTACCATTCGTAGTGGGATTTTTGTACAACGGGTGGATTGGAGGTCTCGGGTGCTTTCTCTTGGCTGGACTTGCACGTACCTTCTTTGTCCTCAATTCAACATTCTTCATCAATTCCATTTGCCATATCTGGGGTGATCAACCCCATGGGACAGCTGATTCGAGCCGAGATAGTTGGTGGATATCATTACTCACATTTGGGGAGGGATATCACAATTATCATCATATGTATCAAAGTGACTATCGAAATGGGATTCGATGGTACAATTTTGATCCATCCAAGTGGCTTATTTGGGCGTTGAGTAGATTGGGCTTAGCCTATGATCTTCGGCGCCAGTCTCCTGACCAGTCGTAACGACATTTAGCATTTAAGGGCTCGCCCAGCCTGGATTGGAATCTCGGCCGAGGTTTTTCTCCTGCTTTTCCGCTATCCGATCAATCTCCGACCCAGCACATTATTGCGAACCTAAGAAGTCGTGTGATAAATTCGCCTGCATTCACGCGGGTTTTTGACAATATGCTTACAAGTGAACTCCAACAAAATACGGGTAGATTTCTGATGAATACCTATACCCGCCTACCCATTTCGCTTGTTCGAGGAAATGGATGTCTGGTGTATGATGCAGAAGGCCGGGAATATCTCGACTGTCTCGCGGGGATTGCCGTCAATATCTTAGGCCATGCCCACCCGGATCTTGTAGAGACCATCACGCGACAAGCCAGGCAACTCATTCATACCTCCAATCTGTTTTATACCGAACCCCAAACCAAACTGGCCCAAAGGCTGGTCGAACTGTCCTTTGCGGACAAAGTGTTTTTTTGCAATAGCGGCACAGAAGCCAACGAGGCCGCCATAAAGTTAGCCAGACGGTATGCACACAACACCTTCGGTCCGGACCGGTTTGAAATTCTGACCATGGTGAATTCTTTTCATGGACGAACATTGGCGAGCCTCACGGCAACCGGACAGCCAAAATTACAAGAAGGTTTCGGACCGCTTGTTCCTGGATTTCGCTACGTTCCATTCAATGATCTAGAGACGTTGAAAGCCAAAATAACTCCACAAACGGCAGCTGTGATGTTAGAACCCATTCAGGCTGAAGGTGGGATCATGGTTCCTCATCCTTCCTATCTGAAAAAACTTCGAGAATTCTGCACAGAGCAACAAATCCTCCTGATTTTTGATGAAGTCCAAACAGGGATGGGACGAACGGGGACGTTATTTGCTTACGAGCAGTTCGGAATTCAACCTGACATCATGACGTTAGCTAAAGGGCTTGGGGGAGGCATCCCCATTGGGGCCTGTTTGGCCACCGACAACGTCGCAGCGGCATTTGAGCCAGGCACTCACGCGTCCACGTTTGGAGGTAACCCTTTAGCCTGCGCGGTAGCCTTAAAAGTCTTAGAACTCCTTATTGAAGGCGGAAAACTTGAACAGGGACTAGCTGCCGGTCGCTATTTAGGCAAAGGACTCAGTTCCCTGAATGAACAATTCTCCTGTATTCAGGAAGTCCGTGGAATGGGCCTACTCCAGGGCTTAGAATTAACCATAGACGGGAAACCTCTGGTCCTGGAATGCCTTGAGCGACGGGTCCTAATAAACTGCACAATGGGAAGAGTCCTCCGATTTGTGCCTCCCTTAATCATCAGCAACGCACAGATTGACCGGCTCTTATCCGTCCTCTCTGAAGTTCTTTCTAAACATCGATAAATCATGTCACCACCAAGTCAGTCCTCTCGTACTCAAAAATCCACGACTGTCGCACCACGCAAGAAAACGACGGCTCTTCCCAAAGACTTGCTGACGGTGGCCGATATTCCCCGGGATACGATTCACCATTTGATTACCCTTGCTCAAAAACTGAAGGCTGCCCGAAGGCAGGGTCGTGCCACCTTTCCGTTGAAGGGCAAAACGCTTGGGCTTATTTTTGAGAAACCTTCTACGCGGACCAG
>JBDSHB010000070.1:0-7256 GCA_039918695.1 Nitrospirales bacterium
TTAAGAAATTCATTGATACGTCGAACTTCAGTCCGGCCATCCACTAAAATTTGATTCTTTCCCGTTCGGCGAATCCATTCTTCGCTTAGATCACCTTCATCTAAAATCTCTCCTACCACTTCCTCAAGCAGATCCTCGACGGTAATTAATCCCATGACTCCCCCAAACTCATTGACCACAATCGCAATATGGCGTTTTTCTTGTTGGAATTGCCTCAATAAATCATCAGCCGTTTTGGTAGCGGGAATAAACAATGGAGGTTTCGCAAATGATTTGAGGGTGAGGTTTGTATGACTTTGAGCCAGTTCCATCAAGGCATGATTGCGATAGAGAATGGCGGTGATATTATCGGGATTCCCTTCGTAAATGGGGATCCGTGAATATTTAGCTTTAAATAACTCTTCTCGTGCTTCTCCCAGTGTTTGATTGCCATCGAGGGCGAACATATATATTCTGGGAGTCATTGCATCTTCAGCGGTCACGTCATTGAAATCAAACACGTTTTTAATCATTCTCACTTCATCCGTCTCTAAGACTCCCGCTTTACCTCCGGCATCGAGCATGATCTTCAGTTCTTCTTCCGTGATAAATGGCACGGTTAACCCACGACCCCCGGTTAGTTTTAAGATAAACGGTTCCAAGAAATAGAGAAAAGGAATGAAGAGTTGTTCAAAAAGATAAATGGGATATGCCAGTAATTGTACGGCCGTTTCGGAATGTTTGGCACAGAGGGTTTTGGGGACAATTTCCCCGAATAACAGGACCATAAACGTTAATAAACCCGTCGCCACAGCCACGGCCTCAGATCCAAACATGCGGATGGCAATCAGGGTTGCCAGGGAGGCCGCCATAATATTGACCAAATTATTGCCGATTAAAATGGTCGAGAGAAGGCGCTGGGGATTGGAGCGTAATTTCAGGGCAAGTTTTGCCCCTTTATGACCTTCGTCGGCCAGGGTTTTCAACCGGCTTTCAGTTATTGAAAAAAATGCGATCTCGGCGCCGGAGAAAAAAGCTGAAAGTCCTAGACAAATAAGGACGGCGGTAAAGTCCATAGAGGGCTTAACGAGCTCCGGCGTGACAAAGATATGATGTTACAGCAGAATTAGCTGCAAGATCCTGTAGTCTGGTCTTGGAGGAAGTTGGTATCAGAAGAGTTTGAGAGGGATTCATAATAAGGCCAAAAGTCTCATTGTTCATGAGATGTTTTGAGCCATCAAAATTTGATAAGTTTCAAGCTACCATAGGGCACTGGTTTAAGGCAATTAAACTGGATGAATTCTCAGATTAACTCTTTTATTTCAGTTAGTTACTCTGGATCAGAAGAGGGTCGAGATCGAATTGTTTTTCTAGTTCTATCGCCACGATTTTTGCCTTTTCCTCAGAGGGATATGTTCCAACCTGAACACGGTGCCATTGTCCGGATGGAAGGTCCACGGTCGTCAATCGTATATTGGGATAGTGGTTGGCCAGTTGTTCCTGCATGGAGACCGCTTGGGTTAAAGTCGTGAAAGAGCCTACCTGCACCCAATAACTAGCTGACCCTCCATTCGACATATGGCCGGAACCTGCGCTTGGAGATTCTAGAATCGTCAAACTGACGTTCTCCGTTCCTCTTCCAATCATGGCCAACTCCCGAGCAGCTCCATAGGACAGATCAATGATCCGACCCCGAATAAACGGACCCCGATCATTGATGCGAACGGTCACGGATTTCCCGGTCTCGAGACTTTGAACGAGGACCCGTGTTCCAAAGGGAAGTGTACGATGTGCGGCAGTGAGTCCCCACATGTCATAGGGTTCACCGTTGGCAGTCGGATTACCATGAAAACTTGGACCATACCAGGAAGCCACTCCTCGTTGAAAAGTTCCTGAGGTCATCGGCTCAGTGCGGGAATGGCCACCTCCGGCGCATCCGGCCATGAGCAGGAAAGCCAGGAGGAGGCACATCCTTTCAGCCGGTGAACCACAAAATTGCATTACAGATATTCCCAACTTTTGGGTGAAAGGAAGCACTTTTATTGAGTTGGATGACCTTGGGGACGCAGCATGAGACCCAGGTGACCCACCAGATAGCCAAGGATCCCTAGGGAGCCTGGTCCATCGTTCGGCGGTCAACAAAGCGGTAGCTCTGTCGATTGAACACCGGATATACAGAGAAAATCGGTGTTCCAAATGGTATAATGGCACTGTCAATGCCTTGGCTTAATTGAAGGTGGAGATTCACGAAATTAAAACTCAAGCCTTCTTGCCAGGGTTGAGATAAATTGTGCACATATGATTCAACTTTATCGGAAGCGTACGTTCTGGTCATGAGACCCGCCCCCCCTTGCAACCCATAATCAGGTAGATCCGGTGCCCCTTGAATGAGGAGCGAAACTATAGAGGCATCAAACCACACCTTGATGTTACAACTGACCTGAATAAACGGTCCCAAACTACCGGCATGTTCTAACACGGTCATAGGATAGACCAATTCTGGTGGGAGAGAGGGGTCGGTTTGAGAGGCTTGAATGATAAACTCAGGGTCCTTGATAGCCGATACAGAGAAAAAGATAAGATTCGGATCGCCGAGATCCACATCCAGAACTTGGCCGTCATGGTAACTGCATAATTTCCCCATCTCGTAGCGCAAGGGAAATGAATATCCAATTTTTCCATAAAAAATTCGAATCCCGGCTTCCAATGGATCTTCCGGACTTCGACTGATTTTTATGTCAAAAGGTAACACAATATGAAAGGCATTAGTCCGGGCATTGATAAAGGGAGCGCAGGCACCGGGAAATTCCTTATGGATCGCAAGATTGTCCGGTTCAAACTTTTTCGCCGTCCCGCCAAAATGCTGGGCAGTTTTTGCCTCTTTGGTTAATCGGTATTTTTCCTGGTAATAGGCGGAAGCCCGCTTTTGAGCCGTTTCGAGAAAATATTCAGGGACATCAGTTTCGACAATTAAGCTTTGTCGATCTGGAGATTGTGACCGGGCCACCTTCATGGCTTCGTTGTAACGATGAAGGTCACTTTGGGTTTTTTTGATCAAATGCTCAAGGTCCCGGCCTAATTCAGGATCGTTATAGCGTGTTTGCGGTAAAAGTTGGTAGGCTTTTTGCAGTAATTCTAATTTCATTGTGTAACGTTTGGGCTCGGCAGAAAAGACGGTCGCTATGGCCATTAACAAATTAAACTGTTCCTCAGGAAGGAGGGATAATTTGGTCAGGTCGTTCTCTTTTACAAATGCTAAACCTAACGGACCAAAGGCTTCCTCCTGGCGTAGATGGAGGGTAAGGAGATAGTTGAGATAGGCGCGAGCGTCTTCTGGTGTCATAGGGAATCCTTATTTTACGGGAGGGCATTCTAAGGTAAGTTCGTCATTGGAGCAAGGTATCGTGTGAAGTTCAATCCAATTTTTGGGGAACCCCCTGTTATTTTGATGACAATGAGAAGCATCAAGTTTGAGCTTGCGAGAAAACAGCGTTTTGGGAAGAAAGGATTCAATATGCAACAAGCCTTTTTGCAAAAACCCAGAGGTGCCGTCTTTATACTGGGATGGCTTATCGCCAGTCTATTCATGGGAATCGGCGTGACATTTGTTGCGGCAGAAGATTCAGCCGTCAAGAAACCAGGACCGGTCGCAGCTGGAGGAGATGATTTTTCCACCGAGAATCTGAATAAACAAATAACTGATTTAGAAACACAAATACAGAAGCTCCGGGATCAAAGCATCGAGCTACAAGAAAAAACTCGAGCCAAACTTCAAGCCCAACTCGATAATTTCAAAAAACAACAAGATACCCTCATTCCTCGTATTGAGCAACTTCGTGACAATAGTGAAACCGCTTGGCAGGACATCAAAGAAAACATTCAAAAGGCCATTGAAGATCTCAAGCTTTCCGTCGACTCCATGAAAAAACAGAGATGAGCCGGCCTCTCAGTTAGTCTCCACTTTGGCCGTGCATTACTTGCCAGGAACCTTTCGCTTTTATATCCTTCCAGTACAGCTTTCTTATTCGCCTTTTTTTAAAAACCCCGCGGCTAAATCCAATGCTTGCATTGACAGGGACGTCTTTTTACACTCACCTGCTATGAGAGTGTCCCCCATGGTCCAACACACAGAACAGGTTTTGGAATGGCCTGTTTTAATCGATTATCTTGCCAAGGAAGCTGCCTCCACGTTAGGGGAAGCCTGCTGTCGTACGCTCGCCTTTGCATTTGACCTTGAGACGGCACGTATTCAACAACAAGAAACTACAGAAATGGTTCACATTCTCGAAGGTACCCATCCTTTGCCTTCTTTGGCGTTTCCCGATATCCGGAATGTGTTGGCACGGGCTCAAAAAGAAGGAATTCTGGAAGGACCGGACTTGCGAGATATTAGTTTGGTCTTAGGCCTTGGGCATACGATCAGACACCACTTGCAGATTCATGGCACTACGTTCCCGATGATCAGAACTCGTTCCTTGAACCTTCCAGATCTGATGTGGATCAAGCAAATGATTGATTCGTGCATCGATCTTAAGGGCCATCTGCGCGAATCTGCGAGTCCCGAGCTCTATCAATACACACGAAAAAGTCAGGGTCTTCGTCAAACGATGCGGCAACAGTTGGAAGGGATGTTGGCTTCTCAAGAATATGAGAATCTTCTTCAAGGACAGTATTTTGCTGAACGTGAGAATCGATGTGTGATTCCGATAAAAGCCGAACGACAACACGCGATTGATGGGATTGTCCATGACATTTCCGGTAGTGGAGCCACGGTGTTTATTGAGCCCCGCCATCTGGTCGAATTAAATAATGCCATTAAGTTTTCCGACTTGCAGGTGGCTCAGGAGGAACGGCATATTCTGCAGGATTTGTCCAGTCGTGTGGCAGAACATGTTTGGGGTATCCGTGAAAATTTGTCCTGTTTGGCCGATCTCGATTGCCTCATGGCCAAAGCACGTTTAAGCATTAAAACGAATGGCTCTCCCATACACCTTAACCAAGAACATTGTATTGATCTGCAAAAAGCCAGGCATCCACTCCTGGCGTTGACCAAGGAACAGGTTATACCCAACTCCATTCGGATTGAGGGCGATACCACAGTTCTCATCATTTCTGGACCGAATGCAGGTGGGAAAACGGTGTCATTGAAACTGGTGGGATTGTTCGCGATGATGGTGAAAGTCGGGCTTCACCCGACTTGTGGCCCCGACTCTAAGATGGCACTTTTTGGGCAAGTGTATGCGGATATCGGAGATTCTCAAGATCTCAGTAAAGATGTATCCAGTTTTTCGGGCCATATTCTCAACATGATTGCATTATTGAAAAATATCGGATCGCAAGGGGAACCAGCAAATCGGGATGCTCTTGTACTCCTGGATGAAGTGGGTAGCTCGACGGATCCTATTGAGGGCGCTGCCTTAGCCGAAGCGCTCTTAACCCGTCTTTGCGAATTAGGATGTACGATTATAGCGACCACTCATTATCCCACCTTGAAAACCCTTGCTTTTCGAAATCCTCATGTTCGGAATGCCAGTCAGGAATTCGATATGGTGACCCTCGCTCCAACATACCGGCTCATAGACGGAATTCCCGGGGGGTCTTCAGCCTTGGAGATTGCGAAACGATTGGGGTTGGATTCCACCATCATTCAATCTGCCCAACTTTTAATCCAACGGCAAGACTTTGACCTTGATGCCATCTTTAGAGCTCTGCAGGACACGCACACTCGATTGGAACGTGAATGTGAACAGGCCCAATATCTTCGTCAAGAAGCCCATCGCTTGTTTGATGAGGTGCAAGTGACTCGAGATCAATTGAGGACCCAAGAACAGGAAGATCGTCAACGATATCGAAAGCAATGGCAACAAGAATTTTCCAAAGCACAACGGCATCTGAATCAAATGGTGAACGACTTAAAAAAGGACAAAACTCTTTCGAATGTGAAGTCTATCCAGCAAACCATAGGCGCACTTAATCAGGAAATACTTTCTCACCTTCCAAATAATCCATGGGTATCATCTGAGCCATTGCATGAAGGGGACCTTGTGGAAATTGATGCGTTGGGGACTATAGGGGTCTTGCAGGAAAGTCTTGAGGGGAAAAAACAGGTATCCATTCGTGTGGGTACGCAGACAATTAAAACTGCCCCTTCTGCCATACGCCGAGCGACATCTTCTTCCGGCAATAAACCCTTGTCGGGTCAACACCAATTGAGTGGGAAACGATCTCTCTCCACAATTTCCATTGTGCTGGGTTCCCCAGCCTCCGACCAGGCAACGGGGGTCTATCAAGAGGAATTGGTTATTCGTGGGTTCCGTCTGGACGATGCGATGGAGATGACCCTTGCGGCCCTAGACCATGCCTTGGTCACCCAAGCCAAATATCTTAAAGTCATTCATGGCCAGGGTTCTGGCGCACTCAAAACAGGAATTCGAACTCTTTGTCAATCCTCTCCCTATATTAAAAGCTTTCGAGCGGGTGATCGATCCGAGGGAGGAGACGGCGTAACCGTGATCGAATTACGATAAAGGAATCCGTGGAGCGTGATTCTCGAGTCCAATCTGTACATTTCGGATAAATCCCTCGTGCTTGGGCCGGCGCAAGGGGCTCCCTTTTGTGAGCAAAAGAAATTCATCTTTTGTCAAATTGACCAATGAAGGTAATTGCGGATGTAATGTCCATGGAAATGGTTGGAATCCTGGCTCAGTAGTGGGATTTGCATTCACGTTAAAAGGACAAATATCCAAACAATCGTCACAACCAAAAATCCTATTGCCTATTTTTTTTCTCAGCTCGGCTGGCACATCATCCACACTGCCACGGTATTCAATCGTCAAATACGAGATGCATCGCTCCGCATCAAGGAGATAGGGTTCCACGATGGCTCCAGTGGGGCAAGCCTGAATACAGAGCGAGCAGGTTCCACATAAATCCATGGCGGGTTCATCATAATCCAATGGGAGGGTCGTTAAAATTTCTCCGAGCAACAGCCAAGATCCAAAATCGGTGGAAACAATATTGGTATGTTTGCCGATCCAGCCAATGCCGGCCTCTTGGGCCCACGCTTTTTCCATGATGGGACCTGTATCTACATAACTCCTCGTCTGAATATCCGGTACGTGTGAGTGAAGGAAATTTTCTAATTGTGTCAATCGGTCCTTCATGAACCCGTGATAGTCTTTCCCCCAGGCATATCGGGCAATTCGTCCAGAAGCCTTTGACTCATCTGGAGTATGATCGGTGTAATAATTCATCCCGACGACTACCAGTGATTGGCA
>JBDSHB010000071.1:0-5454 GCA_039918695.1 Nitrospirales bacterium
CTATTGATCCAAACGAGCTCGCCACTTGGGCCAAGGTAGGAGGCACTAACTCCCGATCCGTCATCTTCCGATTGCCAACCATCAATTCCGTCACCAAACACCCTTTGGCCTGAGCGCGGTCACTCAAATTGGCCAAAACTTCCCCTAACTGAACACGATCACTCACTTCCCAGACATCTTCATCCAATTGCACGTGCATACAGAGCTCTCCTTGTATTCTGAGAACACATTTCCTCCAACCGTGTATAATTTTCTGCCCCTCGAGTGCGAAACGCATGATATGCCCGAACATTTTCCTCGGCCATACCGCTGAGGGTCGCGGCCTCCAAACTAAAGGTATCGCGGAAAAAGGCCATCGCCAAAGGGCCAAAGGCCAATGAAGGCCTGGCGGCCTGTTGCATCGTAAGTGTGTCAACGCTTAGTTGGTGCTGTCGCGCCTTCAACAGGTCAACCGGAATCGGCCTTTGACGACACATGTCCAATACCGTGTCTGCGTGAATACACAACTGATCGAGCTGAGGTGACAAACGACGCCATACCTGCTCGCATTCGGGAAAATCCGGTGGAACCGTTGGGGGAAAAGGGACCCGGCTAGGGAAACAGGTAAAGGATTCATACCAATATTGGCGCCAATACTCCGCATACCAGGCAATGCGTGGCTCTTCCGTTCCCGCTCTTATCATAAATGTCCCTAACTGATCTTCATTGACGCCACCTTCATAGACCCGAACCTTGGAGGAAAATGATGGAAATGGACGAGCATCCAAGAGATGTAAGCAAAGCTCGGCCACCTCTTGAGGGAGGATCTGGTCTTTACAGGCATGATGTGGGCAGACCTTATCGAATCCACATGGGCCACAAATGATATCGGGCTGGACCACCCAGTGCCCTGGTCCAAAAGGTCCGGTTTCCCAAAAATTCACATGGCCCACCGACACATTGAGGACAGGCGTATTTACTCCCACGGCCATGTGCATGGGCCCCGTATCATTGGTCACCATCAACTGACAAAGTTCAAGCAAGGCCACCAGTTGTGGGACCGTGGTTTGGCCAACCGCTTCGCAAATAATTCCCAATCCTCCCGCCTGGCGGTAACACCGGATGGCTTCCCGAACATCCGCCTCTTCTTTCTTCGTACCAATCAACACAAATCCCACCGGCCGTTGTTGGCTGAGACGCGCCATCATTTGCCCAAAATATTCCGGTCGCCAGGCCTTCATGGGATCACTGGCGCCGACTTGAATGGCAATCCATTCATCGGCCGTGCCGGCTTGTCTCACATAGGTCTGTGCCCATTTTTGCATGTCCTGTGGCACATCTAGGCGAAGAGGATGAAACGATCCTGTCCCGCTCCCACCAAGCGCAAGGAGATCAACGATATTGAACCGATTCAATGGCCGATACACGTGAAAATCCACGAAATATTTCATCCAGGGATTTTTCACCACAAAACTCCCATCCAAGGCAGTGGACATTCCTCGCTCATCTGAACACCCAAAATATTTCACCAGAAACGCACTACGGCGATTAAACGTGAGGTTCACCACACGATCGTACCCAACCTGGAGCAGCGGTTGAACCCAATGTGCAAGATCCTGGTAGAGAGCCACCACATCCCGCGCTCGCACCCGGCTCTCATCCATCAACAGCTGAAAGTCAAACATCAACACCTGTCGAATCCCAGGAATAAGGCTGGCAACATGGGCAAATTCTTTATCAACAATCAAATCAATGCCCACACCAGGCCATTCTTCCTCCAACCGTGAAAGCAAGGGAACCATCTGAATCAAATCACCCATCCGGGTAATATTGATAATGAGGACTTGTTTATTCATCAAGAATTGCCGTGAATACAAAAAATACCATCATGGGCTCAAAGAAAATCCCGTTTTTCCTGGCGGTATTCATCCATCATCAGAATCAGTAATTCCTCACGGTTCAACCGGGCTTCAGGGCCTTTCTTCCGAATGCTTTTCGCCACATCCACTAACTCCACACGATCGCCTTGAGGGAATTGCTTCAGCATGGGAATCAATTCAGGAGATTGCTCACTTCGGGCCACTAACGATTCAGCCTGACGGTCTCCCTGAAGAATGGCTCCTAATCGGTCAGGACTCGCCATACCCACGGCACCTAAGAAAGTCTTCATCCGATGCCCGTACGTATGCGCCTCTAATACGTGCTTCCGGGACAATCCAGCCATGGCTACTCGCCTGGCTGGGTCGTGAAGATAAGTTTTGACGGTTGGGAGAAGCTGATCCGGACTGTTGATGACCGCCATCATCGATTCATCAAAGAGCGCCGGAAGCAAGGTGCGAGCATCGACCACTTGAAACGCCCCGCAACTGGCTAATTCGAATGTCCTGGGATTCACTCCATCTCCCTCCGGATCGAATCCATCTCCCGTATAGGAATGCAAATTTATATTGACCGAGGTGGCATTGAAAATTTTTACGGTGGTGGGGGTATCAATGCGTGCGCCCCCTCTCTGAAGAACTGGAGCTAACGGCCCAGGGTTGTCCCATTCATTCCCCCACAATTTAAATGTCCATCCTTGGCCGACCAGAGATGGGAGGATCTGCCGCCGGTTTCTATACCCTGCCCCCAAAAAAGACACGTCGGCGCCAAACTCGTGTCGCTCTTCTTGGGTGAAGGTCATGGGCTGATGAATGTCCGGTTCAGCGGCTAACGGGAGATACGACACCTGTTTGGCTCCGGCTTTCCTGAAAGCATCCAAGCATGCGGCTTGTTGCATCACAAACCAAAAGTCATAACCCGACACCATCTGCTGCCAATAGGTTAAATGACGAAAATTTTCCACAAACCACATGGCCGTTAACACCTTTTTTCGACGCATTTGCTCCAAAACCGCCATGGTCAAAGGCGCCTGGGACAAGGCTAAAACCAGGTCAGGGGGATCTTCTGCCACATGAGCCAGAGTAATCACTGCCAGGGTTTCACTCATCCGTTGTTGGACCGTGAGTCGCAACCGATGATCACGGATCGTGTCTAAATTCTTATAGCCGGCATAATGGGGACTATGATCCACCCAACTCACACGATGCCCAAGGCCTTCCAAGGCGTTTACCACATATCGGGCAATGGGCAACGACCCACCATAAATCGGACCGACCACCATGATGTGAAGCGCCCCGCTTAATTGTTGAGCGAGGTGATCACGAAGCTGCAGACGAAAGTGCTCATAGGTGTCATGATGCACCGTGGCGGCAGGTTCGTAACTCAGGATGCGAACCCGCTTGGCTTTCTGGGTCACTTGGACAGCCATATCAGTCATGGAACCCGTCAGCCACATCACCCGTTCACCCCACCCTTCCAGGGACCGGACGGAGACACAATCCGCAAATTCAGAAAGGTCCGGCACGACGACCATCATGATCTGGTCATGGGGCAACATCTCACGCAAGGCTTGCACGTGGTAGAGCAGTCCCACTCCAAGAACGACAAGGGTCTCCCCTGCTTGACAGTCTTTTATGCGTTCTTCAGCCCAGCGCTCCGCTTCCCGAACAGGATCATACGCACTATGAAGATAGCGGGAATTGAAAAGCGCCGTAGGCATGCCAGATTTGGCTGGTTGGATTGACAGGGCTCCTCCTGGTGCCTGCAGGATCTGAGCAGCGAAAACCTGATTCAGCTGGCGAAGAATGCCGACATTCTGTTTCAACACAGTCATCTTATCTGCACCTTGTAGATTTTCCCGTGAACACAGAATTCTACCTTGAGACTAACAGACGCATTCCCGACTACCTGGATACTTCCATCTGGAAAGTTGGGTTCGCCAACTGAGACAGCGCTTCCCACGTATCTTTTCGCCGAAGAACAGCCTCATCAGATTTGCCATCCCTGGTATAAAACGCTCCCCACTCATCTCTATTGCTGGTCCAGAGATCCCACTCGTCTGTTGTTGAATTCATCTGTTCTTCCCGCATTAAATTGACCGTTTCCATCACAGGCCAATGGGCAGAGGATGATCCTCCAGTTCTTACATTATGAGCATCCAGACTCTCCGGTGATCGCCCCTGGTCCCGTTGCCACACATAATGGCCAACCCCATAGGGACCGGTTTCATGAACACGGGCCCTGGAGAAATACCACCCGATCGCCCGCGCACCACACATCGCACCGAGATGTAACGGTCCCGTATCCGATCCAACTACCCACTGACACCGATTCAGGATAGCCACAAGTTGGGGCAAGGAGGTCCTACCACACCCATTCACCACCCGATTCAAATATTTGGCAGAAAGGCGATGCTCTAGAGCTAATGCCGCTTCTCGCTCTCCTTCCCCCCCGATCAAAAGCAGGTAGCTCTGAGGGATGTGCTCAGCACATGCGGCAATCAAGTCTTGCCACACAGATAGGGGAACTCGCCGGTCGGCATCTCCCGCACCAAGAACAATTCCGATGAGAGTAGGAGGTTGACCCCTCACCATCCATTCCAGCTCAAAGGGCAATTCCAACTCCGGGGCCTTCAAGTAGGGAATGTCCGATGGCGGAAGAACCTGACACAATCCGCAAAATGCATCCGCTAAATGCACCCGGTTGCTCCCTCGATCTTGAGCAATCTGACGTAAATAACCCGCCCATGCCGGAAGCCTCTGATTCATTGGCCCATGTTCTCCCGGGCCGACCACCAAATCACTCAAGACATGGGCAGCAAGCATCCCTCGAGGATGGTTATTCAAATTATAGGCCAATGAATACGGAGGGAAGGCACAGTCAGCCAAATAGCGTGTGGCTTGGGCAAGCCGTTGGTCACAATCCGTCGTCTTCGTCGTGGCCAATCCATGCCATTGCTCTCCATTCCAAGGATAAACCCTGTCCACACAAGGGAAAAGTTCTCCAAGCGCCACCAAGGGAGAAGGGCAAAGGAGATCAAGGGGTCGCTCTGGTTGGGCAGATTGCAGGGCAGTCAGAACAGGAAGGGATTGGACCAGATCACCCAACCGAGCGAGTTGAATTAAGAGTGCTCGGGACATAGGCTAACTTGACTAGGCAAGAAATTCCTCTATTTAAGTTGCGAGCGCATGACGGTTAAGAGGTGCCGTCTGCAGGAGAACCTCTAAATCGTGTAATCCCTCATAGTCGGGCTTCAAGAGATGTAACATCTCAAATTGTTTGATGGCCGGCGCCATTCGACCCGCGCGAAATTCCACACCGGCCAGCGCAAAGCGCATATCGCAATTTACTGGATTTCGTTCGACATACCGTGATAGCCGCTCCCCTAGGCCTTCCCACCGTTGCAGGGATGTTCCAGCCTGAATCAACCAATTTATGGCTTCGACATCATCAGGATAATCCGCCACAACCTGCTCGAAAACCCTCCAGGCTTCTTCGACGTCTCCCATCCCCATACACGCCATTCCCAATCCTATGCTGGTTTTTCGAGGATCTGACCCACATTGAAGAGCTCGACGAAATGACCTGGCCGCCTCA
>JBDSHB010000072.1:0-4175 GCA_039918695.1 Nitrospirales bacterium
AAAATCGTGTAACACTTCTCCTCCCCAAATTGTCAATGGAACCAAGACCAGAACAACAGTCAATGTCGTAATGAATGTCCTGCTTAAGACCTGATTAATCCCGTTATTGATCATCGTCGTCGTCGGCTCACGTCTTCTCTGACGAAGATTTTCACGAATACGGTCGAACACAATCACCGTATCGGTCAAAGAATATCCTGCCAGGGTCAATAGCGCGGTCACCACCAGCAACGTAATTTCTATATTCAACAGAAAATAAATCCCCAATACCGCAAGAACGTCATGAAATGTGGCAATGGCCGCAGCCACGCCAAAACGAAACTCAAAACGAACGGCAACATAGAGAATAATTCCTGCAAGCGAAAGAATGACCGCAATCAAGGCATCTCCTTGCAGTTTCTTTCCAATCGTGGGACCTATTGAGGTACTGGAATCCACCACAAATCCATGATCAGGAAATTCAGCCTGAAAGGCCTGAATGATGTTCTTACTGACGCCTTCTTCGATCGTGGTTTCTGTTTTCACACGTATCAAGAGCTTTTGATCCTGGGGAAACTCCTGAAGTTCCGCGGCACCCAATCCATGCGCATCCAAGGCTTTCCTGGCTTCGGCAATCAGGAGGGGCTTATCAAACTTCAGTTGGACCGCCGTCCCCCCCGCAAAATCAATCCCCAAATTGGCCCATCCCACCAGAATGGCGATAACGGCCAACAATCCCAGAGAAACCAGAAAGCCTGATACCATGAAGGCAATGTTCCGCTTTCCCATAAAATCAATATCTGTTTTCCCCAGAATTTCCATCATAATCTATCAGCGCTCCTCCCCAAAGAATGTCTCATGCCCATATGCGTGCGTTGACGCCACGCATGAAAGAATGCTCATTTCCAAAAACGCCGCATGTGTACTCTCCGACCAACCACGATAATTACGCTCCCCAAGCACTCCTCAATCCAGACGACCCATTAGATACTGAGCGTATCCAACTTTCGTCGATTCATGAAATCAAACACTACCTTTGTCCCGACCAACGCCGTAAACAAGTTAATAGCAATTCCCAAGCACAAGGTCACCGCAAACCCCTTGATGGGCCCTGTTCCAAATAAAAACAGTGCTAACCCGGTAATCAGGGTCGTCACATGGGAATCTACGATCGTTAAAAAGGCCTTATTATATCCACTATCTACGGCTAAACGAACGGGGCGACCCTGGCGAAGCTCCTCCCTAATTCGCTCAAATATCAACACATTGGAATCGACTCCCATTCCAATGGTCAAAATAATTCCGGCAATACCCGGCAAAGTTAAGGTGGCATTGAGCCCTGATAAAGCTCCCAGCAAACAGATTAAATTAAGAAAAACGGCCACATTGGCAATGACGCCGGAAAGCCGGTAATACACAATCATAAAGATCAGGACCAACGACCCGGCAATAATAGTTGTTCGTAACCCCTTCTCAATTGAATCCTGTCCCAGTGAAGGCCCCACGGTTAAATCCTGCAAGGTTTTCAACGGTGCCGGTAACGCACCGGCTCGGAGTACCACCGCCAGATCATTCGCTTCTGCCGTTGTAAAGGTACCTTCAATGATCGCCCGGCCGCCGCTAATACGATCTCGAATGACGGGCGCCGAATACACCTTTCCATCCAAGACCACAGCCATCCGCTTACCGATATTGGCAGCCGTCAGCTCATCAAATTCTCGTGCCCCTTTGCTGTCAAAGGTAATACTGACAATCGGATCATTGAAATCACCAATCGTCACGCGTGCATCCTGCAACACGTCCCCAATGAGAACCGCATCTTTTTTAACGAGATAAGGAATGCTATACGCCCGCCCATCGGGTTCCGAGACCGCCGATTCAAATAGAATTTCTGCCCCTTCAGGAATTTTCCCTTCCAACGTCTTCCGTACCGTGTCTTCTTGGCCTCTTTCCACTTGAGGCGGTAAGTCTAAGGCCACCTTGGACTCTTCCAATAATTTAAATTCTAAGAGGGCCGTTTCTTGAATGAGATCTTTAGCCCGTTGAGGGTCCTTGACCCCAGGCAATTGAATCGCAATTTGGTTGAGCCCCAACCGCTGGATGAGAGGTTCGGCCACGCCAAATTCATCAATCCGGTTTCTGAGAGTTTCTAGTGCCTGATTGATGGCTGAGGTTTTAACTCGATCCTCCTCGGTGGCTCGGAGTTCGTATACCAAACGCGTTCCCACTGGATTTTGCGACTCAAAGTTCGGGAAAGCCTCATCGAGAAGCGTTCGGACTGCCTCCCCATCGGCTTCTTGTTGAAGGGTAATGACAATCATTTTCGAGCCCTCACGACGAACACCCTCCACGACGATCGCCTTGTCCTTCAGCAGATCATCAACAGCCTTACGGATTCGATCAACAGCAATCTCCACCGCTCGTTCCTCTTCTACTTCCAAGACCAGGTGGATTCCTCCCTGAAGATCCAGGCCCAAGGAGAGTCCACGATGGCTCAATACCCGCTTGACGCCATCAGGTAATGACTGGAACAGCCATGGAAACGAAGGAAGGGCCAGGATGGCAGACACCACCGTAACCACAAAAAGGAGAAACAACCTCCCACGAAGCTTTTTCATTCATCTACCCCTTGATCCATCATGATTCATTCGACGTGCGGATGCTCGCGACATGATCGCGTTGCAACCGGATTTTTGTATTATCCGCGACTTGCAGGGTAGCCGTTTCTTTATCCAAATTGGTAACGGTTCCCCAAATCCCTGAAGACGTAATCACCTTATCGCCTTTTTTTAGGCTCTCCAACAATTCCCGTTGTTTTTTTTGTCGACGTTGCTGCGGCAAAATAAGCAAAAAATAAAACACCACAAAAATCAGAAGAAAAGGAATGAGCGATAATAAGCCGGCTGAGGATTCGGGGCCGGCTCCCCCGTCTTGGGCCCAGGCATAGGAATCTAGATTCATAAGTACCTCAATGTAAATGTTTCTGTGGTCAATCCATTCGATCAGGTCGTCACGTCCTGGATGAGCGTTTCACTCGGATCACATTCGCGTCGCCGGTAAAAATCTCTCCGGTAGTCGTCAAACTGATTCGCGTTGATTGCTTGTCGTAACCCTTTCATGAGCGAACCATAGTACCAAAGATTATGGACCGTATTCAGACGTACGCCCAACATTTCATGCGATAAAAACAAGTGTCGTAAATATGCCCTGGAAAACCGTTGGCATACCGGACACCCACATTCGGCATCAATTGGATTTGGATCACGGGTGTAGCGGGCTTGTTTAATCAACACCTTCCCGGTCGAGGTAAACAACCAGCCAGTTCTTCCATGCCTGGTCGGGATGACGCAATCAAATAAATCCAATCCACGAGCTACCCCTTCCACAATATCTTCAGGAAGCCCAACTCCCATTAAGTAGCGCGGGCGGCTAGGGGGAAGCTGATCAATCACCGTCTCGATCATCGTCAACATTGCCGGCTTTTCTTCTCCCAAGGATAAACCACCCAAGGCATAGCCATCCATGTTCAGATTAACCAACTCCTGAGTCGATTCTTGTCTCAACTGGGCAAAGACTCCACCCTGAACAATTCCAAATATCCATTGATGCTCTTTTCTCGGCACCACCGCACATCGCTTAGCCCACCTGGTCGTTCGCTGTACGGCTTCACGGGCTTGCAGTTCGGTACAAGGAAAGGTCGGACAATTGTCAAGAACCATCATAATATCGGATCCAAGTGCGACTTGGATGGCCATGCTTTTTTCCGGTGAGAGTAAATGCCACGCACCGTCGATATGAGAACGAAAGCCGACTCCCTCCTCCGTCACCTTACAGAGATCGGCCAAGCTCACCATCTGATAGCCACCACTATCAGTCAAAATCGCTCCAGGCCATTGCATAAAGGCATGAAGCCCTCCCAGAGATTCAATGAGTTCATGGCCAGGTCGCAAAAATAGATGATAGGCATTCGCCAAAATCATATGAAACCCGCATTCGCGGACTTCCTTCGGGTCCAGTCCCTTGACCGTCCCCTGTGAGCCAACCGGCATAAAGGCCGGAGTATCGATCTCTCCATGGGAGGTAAATAATCGTCCAACCCTCGCACGACCAGAAGGCAAAGTATGCTGAATATGAAAACGATTGGGACCTGACTGTGAGGTGGATGGTTCTTCAGCCATTATCTCTGCGGATGTTTG
>JBDSHB010000073.1:0-2943 GCA_039918695.1 Nitrospirales bacterium
CCGTATACGTGCGTGACTCGATGGGAATTCTCCAGTGGGCGTCACTCTCTGACGTCAGAAACCTGTACGACACGATGAGTAAGGTCAGCAAGTAGTGCGCGGTGCTCACACGGCAGGGAGGGAATGGTCAACCAGAGAGGGCCCAGGAAATTCGGGCAATGTGACAAGTGGTAACCTTGCTTCACCGAACTAGTTCGAAGAATTGGTGAAACCTATAGTTTATGAAAATTCTATTAGTTCATAACTTCTACCAACAATCCGGCGGTGAGGACACGGTTTTTGAACTTGAGGCGGCCATGCTTCAAAGGGCCGGACATGAAGTGTTTACTTATCAACGCTCCAATTTAGAAATACTGAAAATGGGGGTGCTGGGGAAACTGGCTGTTCCGACCAAAATGATTTGGGCATGGGATACCGCCAAAGCAATGCGGGCATTATTAGCAAAGATAAGACCTGACTTAGTACATTTTCATAACACCTTCATGCTAATTTCACCCGCAGCTTTTTTCACCTGTAAGAATATGGGGATTCCCGTCGTACTCTCTCTGCACAACCCCAGACTGCTTTGTCCAGCTTCCAGTTTTTTTCGACAAGGAAGTGCGTGTAGTGAGTGTGGGGGTAAAACAATATCTTGGCCTGGCATTATGCACGCTTGTTACCGGAACTCTCATGTCCAGACTGCCATGGTCGCAGCCATGGTGACCACACATCGCCTACTGGGAACCTGGGAGAATCAGATAGATCGATATATCGTTTTTTCAGAATTCTATAAGGAAAAGTTTATTCAAGGCGGACTTCCCTCTAAAAATATTTCGATAAAACCTCATTTTGTGCACCCCGACCCGGGCCCACGGAATAATACCCGTGGGGGATATGCTTTGTTTGTTGGTCGGCTTGAACCTGAAAAAGGGGTCCGCACGTTGCTTAGGGCATGGAAGTCTTTAACCGACATTCCTCTGAAGATCAGAGTGCTGTTTGATCGGTACTATCACGACCTCTTAGTTGACCAGAAGCGATAGCCAACAACAAAATCAGCAAACATACCCATTGATTTAAAATCAACGCTTATTCCCCTCGATGGATATTGTTCAATTCATCTGGAATTTGTCTTGAGGTTAAACGTATGCCTTAAATGTAGGAGTTGTCAAGGTCGCAATGACCTCGGCATGCCCTGCAAAACCTATCGGGTACTGCCCCACTTTTATGGACGCCTGGTTAAGGCACATAATGAGCCAGGAGGGGTGTCGTGGCACAGAGGCGAAGGTTTTCAGCAGAGTACAAACGTGAAGCCGTGGCGATGCGCTCTTAGCTCTTTGTGATTAAATCGCCGCAGATTGGCACATCCTTCGGTATGGTGATCTGGCCCTTGCTCGTCAACGTCGACGTGGACATCGTGTCTCCTTACAATATGTGTATGTCATTACACCACGGTAATGACCCACGAAGAGCAAGGCCAGCGTGTGCACATTTCACCATGCTGAAATGCTCTGCCGCCTGTTTCGACGTTCCGAAAAACTTCGAACTTCCGGCCTCGTGCCTCGCCAGTCTTGCGGGCTTGGCTTGGAATGCCAGAATACGAACGATGAGGAGGAGGGCGTGAGCTAGAACGTGACCTCTCGAAGATTGTGGCGATTGGCAAAAAACCACTGCATCGTCTTCTTGAGTCCTTCCCGGAGTGAGTGTTTTGCATGAAAGCCAAATAGTTCTTTGGCTCGGTTGACATCCAAGCACCGCCGAGGCTGCCCGTTGGGCTTGGTGGTGTCCCATTCGATCTGCCCTGGAAAACCGGCCTCCGCAGCAATGATGGCGGCAAGATCGCGAATTCTGACTTCTTCCCCTGTCCCCAGATTCACGGGTAGACTTCCTTCGTAGTGCTCAGCTGCGCGAAGGATACCTTCTGCGGCGTCCTCCACATACAGGAACTCCCGAGTCGGAGATCCGTCTCCCCACAATGTAAGCGTGGTCTGGCCTGCCTCTTTGGCCGTCACACATTTACGTATTAAGGCTGGAATGACATGAGACGTAGCCAGGTCAAAGTTATCGCGGGGGCCATAGAGGTTCACCGGGAATAAGACAATTGAATTGAAGCCATACTGCTCGCGATAGGCCTGCGACTGCACCAGCATCATCTTTTTGGCGAGACCATAAGGGGCATTGGTCTCCTCGGGATATCCACCCCAGATATCGTCTTCTTTAAAGGGAATGGGGGCAAACTTTGGGTAGGCGCAGATGGTGCCCAGCGCCACGAACTTCTTCAGTCCTTGTTGGCGCCCAACTTCTATAAGCTGGCTGCCCATCATCAGGTTGTCGTAGAAAAACTTTCCGGGATTGGCTTGGTTCGCGCCGATTCCTCCAACCCGTGCGGCGAGATGGATGACGATATCGGGGGTTCCATCGGAATAGAGCTGCTTCACGGCATCCATATGAACGAGATCGTAGTCTTTACTACGAGGCACGATGATGTCTCGGCAGCCTTTCGCATGAAGCTGTTCCACGACGAACGAGCCTAGAAAGCCCGCTCCGCCCGTCACGACAACGCGTTTCTCATTCCAAAATGATGTCATAGCTGCCTGAGTGCCTCCAATGTGTCCCGCTTAGGTTTTCTTCCGAGTCCCATCTAATTTTTCTTTTTCTGCAACCAGGTCAGCATCGACCATCATAGCGATCAACTCGTGGAACCGCACCTTCGGTTCCCAGCCAAGCTCTTTCTTCGCTTTGCTCGCATCGCCGATGAGAAGATCCACCTCGGTCGGACGATAGTACGATTGATCAATCTTGACATGTTTCTCCCAATCCAGTTGCAGACGGTCGAACGTCAGCTCGAGCATTTCCTTGACGGTATGCGTTTCGCCGGTGGCAATGACGAAATCGTCGGGGGTCTTCACCTGCAACATCATCCACATGGCTTCGATGTAGTCGCCGGCGAAACCCCAGTCGCGCTTG
>JBDSHB010000074.1:0-4830 GCA_039918695.1 Nitrospirales bacterium
CACGGACATCACCGTGTTCAGCCAGGGTTTGCCATTCTTTTAATGCCGTTGCATCGTCGCCCCGGTTATAAGCATCCTCTCCTGCTTGAAAATCCGCATGAACCGTATTCGCCACCAGGAACCAAAAGACTATCGTGAGCATGAGGATAGGGATTATGCGATAGAAAGACATGCTTTGCTCTTTTTCTTTCCTGGTGTGATGGAATCTGGAGATTACACGCATGATACTGTATCGATCCGGAACATCTGGCTCTAAGTCCTTTCAGAAATGGTCCCACTGATAGAGGAAGGCCAGGCTGAATATGGCATGAGAGAAATGGAAGAGATTACGGGGTCAAGAGGCAGGACTGCCCAGCGTATTCAAAGGACTTCTCGAATTCATTTCTGGCCTGTCGATAGTCCTCTTCGGCTTCAATCACTTCCTTGGTTCGCGCGGGGGCCTTCCAGGAGGCCTGGTTGCAGGCGACGGCTCTTCCTACGCTAAAGATTCCACCTCCTGCACACACCGCTAAGTCCGCATAGGCTACACGCTCGCGGTTCCTGGCTGATTGTAGCGTCCCTTGATACGCGATCAGATTTTTTCGAGCCTTGATCACTTTTTCCACTGCGATTTCACAGGAGGGAGAATACGGTTCGCTGACAGCAGGACGCGTCCAGGTGAGAAGAAGCAGGAGAGAGATACTGACACCATAAAAAAATTTGATCATCACAGATCGATTCCGGATAGAACGTTTACAACCATCGTGCGTGGTTATGGCTCAAGCAGACAGATCTGCTTTGCCTGTTGAAACAATTCTTCAAACGCTTGTCTCTCCTGCCGGTATTGGTCTATGTCCGCCAGCGCGAACTTGTCGGGTTTTGGACTATGCCATTGCGACTTTGAACAAATGACGGGTTTATCCCCACCAATACGACTCCCGGTAACACAGACCTCCGCTTCACCATACGCGCCGTGTTGATGGGCTCTTGCCATTTCCATGGTACGACGGAATGGAACGAGCGCTTTTCGGGCGGTATCAATCTTTTCTAACGCGATGTCACAGGATGGAGTATAGGGTTCGGCGAACGCCGGAGTAGAAAACACGACCGCAAGACTGAGAATGGCGAGAGGATAGAAAAGCTTCATCATCAGTTCCTGTTAAGGAAGATTCAAAGAAGCCCCATATTATCACTGCTTTGACTAGGAAGGACAATACCTGAGGAGTAGGAGATGTTTTTCGGGTATGTTGCTCGAGAGGGTACACAAGTCGATGGGCCTACGTGAGCTGAATGGTCCTAGACGCAGGCGTTCCATCATAGTTCACCTTGCCGCCGTGACCCCATCGTGAAAAATCTTTGAATCTTAAATTTCAAAATCTTAGACAAACCTGATCCTCCCCTTCCTTCTACAGGATAAAATGTGAATATAAACGAATTCCAATCCTTCCAAATGTCAAAACATTGCGCGTTGAATTTGGAAGAAGAACAAGGAGGAGGCGATGGAACTATTCGGAATACTATCAATTATTTTGGGAATTATTGGCATGATCGTGATGCTGAAGGGGAAACGTCCTCAGGACCCATCTTCTACCGATCCGGTCAAGATCTCCTAGGTGAAGTTGATTACTAGGGAATAGAAAGAGATGTGAACTACTCCCTTGTGTGTATTTGCGACTTGGTGGTAATCGGACGCCTGGAAGCTTGAGAACAACCAGGGTGGATGAGAACCAGGAGAAAGGAGTGATCAATGAGCACATTTATTTTGGCGTTGACTGTAAGCCTTGGTATCACGGCCGGTTATGTGTACCTCACGGCAATAGTGATGGGGGCAGTGGCTTGATGTGAACATCCAGCCATATCCTCCCTCTCAAAATGGCCAGCCCATTCCCTGAAAGAATGGGCTGGCGCCCGCGCATTTTGAATTCCTTCTTCAAGAAACAATAAAAACCATTTAAAGACCCTGAGTCGAATTAAGAGCGGTCAGGTAAATGGTGGCGGAGATAGAGTTCCAGATTTACCCGGGTTTAGAAGAGTGTGTGACGCCCCATCCCCTCAAACGGGCAATTCAAAACATTCCTCGCCATCCTCTGCTCCTCATGGTGATTGCCAAACCCCCGTCACTCCTGAATCTTTTTACAGCCAGGAAATACCCATTCCTTAAGCCTTACGACCCTTGAGATTCCGTGGATCGCCGCGGTCACTTCGTCAAGCCTATACTCGAGCCAGGTAACTGAGAGCGTTTACGCTTTTATGACCAGTGCCGGATAGCGAGCCTGCACGGAGTACCAGTTCCATTGCCCGCCCGCAGTCTGTGTGATGGCTCCCCAGACCTGCGCCGATGGCGGTACATTCCGTAGCACAAGGGAAACCGCCGTCTGGCCACTGAGGGTCCGAGAGCCACTGTTCGCCACCGTGCCGCCCCCGGCGAATCCGGATAGGTTGAACGTCGATGCCTGTCCAAAGACCTCGATCGAGAAGACCATGACATAAGTCGAGACGGCCGTGATCCCATAGGCCTTCGGCTCAAAGTGCATAGACACGGCAGGATCCCGAGTGGGCGACTCCCGACGGTCGAATCCGGCATACGGCGTGGCCGCGTCCAACTGGACGATGGTCGGTCTGATGAAGGTCAGGTTCGTGCGGCCACGCCCAATCGTCTTTGCCGGGCTCAAAGTCTCTATTGGAAACATAAACAGGCCGACATTCCGCCAGCCGCTTACCGGTTCAAACAAGTCCTTCAGGTCCTTTAACGGCAGGTCTGACGGAAATCTGTCGGGGTTGACCTTGCGTTTGTTGAATGGTTCAGGCTCGGTCGGCTTCGCAGGACTCTTGGATGGTTTTTTCTTTGTCATGATGACTCTCTTTGTGGTGAGTGAAGTCCGTTTTTGCTCCCATTTCCTGACCGGGAGATGGCGCTACTCTACTCTTTCCGGTTTAAAAATCAACTACCCCGCAAACGGGAGGGATCGTGTTTGAGATACCAACCGACAGCTGATGAAGCCCGAGGAACCTGAGCAGGAATACCATAGAATCTTCGTGGCTGAAATTCATGACGGACCAAAGCCAAGGGACTATCTCAGAGGCCGGATCGATCTAGAATTCAATGAGTTCTGTATTGCGTTACACCCATTCGGTTCCGTGCATTCGCGCGAACAGTTCCCGATGAAAGGGTTTTGGGGCTACGGTATGCAAGGGAATCGGCTGAATGGTTCCGGGCTCGCGGTAGGTTAACATACAGCCAATGACGCGTTCGGGCTGTTCGATCAAACGCCGGAAGGAGGTCAGTCAACGGGAGGATCGGAGTAGATCAAGTATTTCTTCTACCATCGCCTCCGGGTTTTTCATGCAATCATGACCCGCGCGAGGAATTTCCTTTACAGACACGAAGGTATTCCCTGCCTCTTGTGCAATTTGTTTTAAGGCTTCGGCTTCCCAAGCCTCGATGAGAGGATCATTTTCTCCCCGAAACAACAGCATGGGAATGCTGACTCGGCTTATCTATTTGTATGCCATGGCGGCATGAGCTTCCGGTCCCATCATGTGCCACCACGTTTTATAGGTAAAGATTTCATCGTGCGATGGGCTCCGGCTTGGCCCTCGGGCTTTGTAGATTACCACCATTTCGTCATGCTCACTGTGAGAGGGATCCTCCCCTAGAATGGATTTGGCCCGGGCATACAATTCCTCATAGCTCGGGGTACTTTCCCACTTAGCCAAACGCTTTTTTTGTGTATCGGGGATGGCATAATGCCTCCCCTCAAGAATGAGCCCTTTCACATTGGGAACCTGGCGGTTCCCGGCCCAGTGCAAGACCATACTGGTCCCGAGGCTATAGCCTAAGATGAAAATATTATGAAATCCTTCTTGAGTCAGGAAGTCCACTGCTGCATCGATATCATAGATCGTATCATCGAAAATCCCTCTTCCGTTTATTTGCCCGGCGAATGCCAGCCTGGTGTTAAGGGAAAACGACCAAATATCACGCTCCCGGAGAGCTTGAGGAAGAAGGCCAGGGGTTCCCCGTGCTAAGAAGTTTCCTAACAAACCATGCACTTCAATTAAAATTGGTGTCTCAAGGATGTTCGTATCAAGATCATCTTCTTTGATGACCAGATGCCCGTTCACCATAAATCCATCCTGTGTTCGAAGCCGGAACAGTTTTTGGTGAGGGTGGATCATGGGAATCTTTGGCGGATAGTTTATGAGACAGTCCTGTAGAAGGCCTACATTATTGAAATCGCTCCTGCATCCAATTCATGATCCCTTGTCCGAGTTCCTCGTGCTTTCCAGAAAGATCGTGCCCGGCTCCAAGGTGGAGCATGGTCACATCCCGGTTTCCTGCTTTTTTGGCCACATTTCCCAATGCGTCAAACTCCTGTTGGTCGATCATCTCATCATATTTCCCCTGAACTAAAAGGACTGGCACCTTGATGTCCGCTATATGTTGGTAGGCTTTGGGACCATCGGCTTCAGGTCCTGCTAAGGCCCACCAGGTTTTCAACGTGTAGATTTCTGAATGCTCTGGTCGGAGTGTTGGACCATGCGCCCGTTTGACCACAATGGTTTCATCATCCGGTGGATCTTGCCCGGGGTTTGATTGATACAGCGTCTTAGCTCTTTCATAGACTTCCTGGTAGGAAGGTTGACTGCCAAATCGGGTCCATCGTTTCCGGATCGTGCCAGGCAAAGAATACGCTGTGGCAATGGCAATAATTCCTTGAATGTCAGGAGATGGGAATTGTTGCTGTTGCAACGCGCCATAGCGTATCGCCATAGCTCCTCCCCGTCCATGTCCCACAATAATAATTTTCTGAAAGCCAATCTGTCGAAGATAGGTACAAGCAGCATGGA
>JBDSHB010000075.1:0-3451 GCA_039918695.1 Nitrospirales bacterium
CAGAAAACAATAGTGGAGTGTTCAAAAAGGCCCGTCCAGCCCTGTCCTGAGGCTCCTCGAAGGAAAGGCCGCAGTCGCTTGGACGAGCGGAGCGTACGGAGGAGTACGTGAGCACGGCCAAGCGGCGAGAACGCCGCTGGCGGCATTTTTCAACACTCCCTTTATTTGAAATTACAATAGGAGGAGACCGACGGCTCTGGCTTTCTGGGCTGAGGCTGACTGCCACCACTTATCAAACCCCTTTGGTCCGCCAAACGGAAAGCCCGCTCGAACTTCTTTATAAATAGGATATCGATGTCCCCCCGATTGATGAACCGGCACAGCGCGTTCGATCAGATTGAGTAACCATTCCCCCTGGCCTCGCTTCAACTTCACTTCTTCATCTGTGGTTCGGTTCGGCAACATGATTCTGTATTGCTCGCCATTACCTCGATCGACATCCGGCTGCCCGCCGATCCAGACGAATTTTCGCTCTAACCTGGAATGGTCTTCCCGCTGTTCACTCTCTAAGACCTGCTTGACCCAGGTGCGTTTGACCTTTGGTTTCGGGACCGGCTCGGGAAACCATTCCCTGACATCCCTGGTCAATTCCAATCCTTCTTTGTAATGCCAAAGCGCCGCGCGCAGGCCCTCTCCGATCCATTCCGGCATAGACGCCAGAGTATCCACATGAACCAGATCATTTTCTGCGAATCCTCCGAATGCCGGTCCGACGAGCTGAATACCATAAGCGTCGGGATTTAATCCGATAGGACTGTGAGCAGTGGTCGTAAAGCGATGCCAGAAGGCTGATTGAATGAGGTCATGCGCAAACAACTGGCGCACACGTTCGAGGCTTTCAATGGTTTCACCGATGGTCTCACTGGGAATCCCATACATGAGATAGGCATGTACCAGAATCTCCGCATTCCGGCAGGCCTGCACCACCCGAACCGTTTGGTCGACGGTGATACCTTTTTTGACCAAGGCCAGCAGACGATCGCACGCCGCTTCCAACCCGGCACTCAAAGCAATGCAGCCGGAGGCGGCCAGCAGACGGCAGAGGTCCGGCGTAAACGCCGGTTCAAACCGGACGTTTCCCCACCAGGAAATGGTGACTTCCCGTTCAAGCAGAGACAGTGCCAGATTTTTTAATCCCGCCGGCGGAGCGGCCTCATCCACGAAGTGAAACCCGCGACTTCCCGTTTCAGCGATCAGGGCTTCGATACGATCCACCAACAATTCGCCCGGTGAGACTTCGTACCGGCCGATGTAATCCAGTCCCACATCACAGAAGGTACATTGCTTCCAATAACACCCATGCGCCACCGTTAATTTATTCCAATGTCCATCGGACCAGAGCCGATGCATAGGATTCAAGGTATCCAGCACGGAAATATACTGATTGAGGTGTAATCCGTCGTAGGTCGGGGTTCCCACTTCAACCTGCGAAACGTCCGGCTCGCTGGCTCCGTTCTGCCAGACGACATTTTGCCCTGAACGAAGAAACGTCCGGCACAGATCGGACTCTCTCCGTTTTCCCTCCAGGTATTCCAACAGACAGAGGAAGGGCCGCTCTCCATCGTCAAGCGTCACGAAATCGACGCATGCAAACAGTCGAGGTTCCTGCAGCCGGCGCAACTCCGTATTGGGATACCCTCCCCCCAGCACCACTTTTGTTTCCGGTCTTTTGTCTCGCAATTCTTGACCCATCCGAAGTGCGCCATACAGATTGCCGGGAAACGGCACCGACAATCCGACGACAGCGGGTTGATGCCGGTCCACATGCTGCCAGAGCGCTTCGACCATCCACTCATCCGTGAGACTCATGGGTTGGGCCAGGGCTGCTTCAAGACGATCATAGGAATTCGCCTGCATGGCAATGGATTCGGCATAGCGACTCAACGCAAAGTGCGGCGCAATGGTCGCTTGAACCAGGTCGGCGAGATCTTCGAGATACAACGTTGCCAGATGCTTGGCATGGTCGGCTTGATTGTGTGAACGATGTATCCCGTCTTGGTCATCTGATTGCTTCGAGGCAAAGCGTGGACCTTGTGGAAGGAAGGTGCCCTGACAGATGCGCGAAGCCAAGGTGGGATTTCGACCCTGCAAAAAGCTAATCACCGGGTTAATGGTCTCGACATACGCCCGTTCTAAGCTCAGCATTTGCCGCGCTTCACCAGGAAGTTCGTCGAGTGGGGTCTTCCGGAGTTCGGCAAAGGCCCGGCTCAAGCCTCCACGGGAGAACAGGGCCAACACCATCTCAATGCCCACATCAGCCTGATGCGTGCGATACCCTTGGGACCGCAAAAACCCCGTCAAATAGGCCGTGGATGGATATGGCGTATTGAGTTGAGTCAAGGGAGGAATAACCAGCAGGACAGTTAGATCAGGCATGGTATGGTGAGATTCTGGCGGAACAACACGAATGCCAATGATTCGTTATTCGCCTATAGATGGTGTGTTGAAAAAGGCCGCCAGCGGATTTCTCGCCGCTGGGTCGTGCTCACGTACTCCTCCGTACGCTCCGCTCGCCCAACCGGCTGCGGCCTTTCCTTCGAGGAGCCTCAGGACAGGGCTGGACGAGCCTTTTTGAACACCCCTTCATTTTTTCCGGTGTGAGTTTTTAGTGCTCATATGCTGATGAAGAGGTAGAATATTTTAAATATTCAACAGCCCGCCTATTTATGAGAGTGGCAAGGCCTTGTCAAGGAAACGGAGAAAGCTTACCCCAGTTCGACCTGGACTACAACTCAGCACAGAAAAGAAGATCGGGAAATCTTACGGTCGAATCCTACCTTCCCCGCAAGAAGCACGGCTCTTATACCGTTTGGGATTGGGATTGGGCTTGGGATTGAGATTGAGAAGTGGGTGAATAGCCACTCGTCCGAAAAAATGCCAAAGCGATCAAGTTCGAAAGCTGGTCAAAATGCTCAAGCACCTGGGCCAGAAAATGCGATAAGCCTGTGGAATAGACCTCTTGCAAGCTGCCGAATTCCAGATCCGCCGCCAAGGCCCCACTTAATCTGATCACCTGACGGGTTTCAGCCCTTCGACTACTTCCCGCCAACCGTTCCACGACTTTACTGATTTGCCCCGTCGTATACCGGACCGATCGAGGAAATTTGTCATGAAAAATGAGAAATTCTACGATTCGTTTCGGCACCAACTGTGCCGAGTAAAATTTCCGATAGGCCTCGAAGGCGCTGGCCGATTTCAACGCAGCTAAACATTGATGATATTCGGAAATTCTCCTGGGTTCAGTCGTGGGATCACTGAGAACAGGAATATCAATGAGTCGGGCCGTGCGTCCACCCCGCTCAATGTTCAGTCCCAACCGGTAAAAGTTCCATCACTCATCGTGTACCATCGTGCTGCCGACAACCCCGTCCAACGTATAGCAGGTATTCCGAATATACCTGAGCAAATCGTGTGTATCCGACCACAGATCAAGTTCTGTTTTTCCCTTGAG
>JBDSHB010000076.1:0-3958 GCA_039918695.1 Nitrospirales bacterium
ACATGGGATTGGGAAAGACCCTGCAAGCTATTTGTTTATTCGCAGGAATCAAAGAAGGCATTATCCAACCACCGGAACCGATTCAAGGCCCACATCTCGTGGTACTTCCTCCCAGCCTTTTATTCAATTGGGAAAATGAAATTACCAGGTTTTACCCCACTCTGACTGTTCAATCGTATACCGGAAAGGAACGCACGTCCTCATTTGCCGGAGCTGATGTCGTCCTCACGACCTACGGCCTGATCCGACGGGACATTACGATCCTCGAACAGATCCCATTCAATGTCATTTTGTTCGATGAAGCCCAGGCGGTCAAAAATATTGTGGCCAGGACCACCGGTGCCGCGAGACGTCTCAAAGGGTATTTTAAATGCGTGATGACCGGAACCCCCCTAGAAAATCATGTGGGGGAATATTACGCCCTGATGGATTTGTGTGTGCCGGGCCTATTGGGAGACTATGAAGAGGTCAGGGGGAAAATGAAAACGCCATCACCGGCGTTGTTAGAGACCATTATGCAGCGGAGCAGACCTTTTGTGTTGCGCCGAACCAAAAGTCAAATCCTCAAAGAACTGCCACCAAAAATTGAGACGGATCTTTATCTGGAATTGACCGATCGCCAAAAGACCCTGTATCAACAGACGGTCGCCAAAATTCGTTCAACCATTGCTGCGGCCTATAGGAGTCAAACGCCCGCACAGGCCCGTATTATTGCGCTGACGGCGATTCTCAAGCTTCGGCAAATCTGCCTGTCCCCACAATTGCTTAGTTCCGCCCATACCGACCTTTCCCCGAAGCTGGAATGTCTCCTCGATCGGCTTAAGGAACTCCTTGATGAGGGACACAGTGCGCTTGTCTTCTCCCAATTTACGTCGTTTCTGGATATCGTCGAACAGGCTTTCGATGCGCATGGTATTCCTCATGTCCGATTGGATGGCTCCACACCGACGCCCACGCGAAAAAAACTGGTTCAGGAATTCCAGGAGGGGGCTGCCCCGTCTATCTTTTTATTGAGTCTCAAAGCCGGAGGACAAGGGCTGAATCTCACCAAAGCATCTTATGTGTTTCACCTCGACCCCTGGTGGAATCCGGCCGTGGAAAATCAAGCGTCTGACCGCGCGCATCGCATCGGCCAAACGCAGAAAGTCTCTATCATGCGGTTACTCATGCGACATACCATCGAAGAGAAAATGATGGAATTGAAGCAGAAAAAATTAGATCTCTATCACGCCGTCCTGGAAGGGGCCACCCCTCATGGCGGCGGAGTGTCTCTCTCACAAAAAGATTTTGATTTTCTTTTGGAATGAACCGTAGTTGATCACGGACATACATGTTTCTGACCTTATTTGTCACCACGCTGCTCGTAGCATTGTCAGTCATGGTTCATTATGAAGTCGTCTACCGTATTTTTACATTCATCAACCTTTGAGCCACGCGACCCAGATTGTTAGGTTTGATTGCCTGGATGGCTTCATGCATATACCTCCAAAGGGAAATCCTCTACCGAAAGAATTTTCAGTCGGGGTGCGGATCACGAGGCCTCCCATGATAGGGAGGCGTCTCTGCGGCTTGCGTTTTCCTTCCAAGTGTTCGTTTTTTGAAAAATTTAGCCGGTAGAGTTTCGTACTCCGGCCACATCCATTCCGGTCCCCATCACCATCCCGACATGAGCCTGCGCCTGATTAATGCCAAGATCCTGTAGGACCGCACGTGCGGTTTGTCTTTTTTCCTCTCTTAGGAATTGACTCATGCCGCGGGCCTTGGGCGCCTCCAGGCCTTGGATAGCCATAGTGCGTATTTCCTTACGAGGGGCTCATTCTTAGTTTTCGTAACTCCATGAGAGTCAACCCCTCTCCTGCTAATGCGTTGGCAAGTTCTTCTAGAGCTCGGTTCAGGTTGATATACAATTGCACCTCCTTTTTTGCGCGCATTTCCGGGGGGAATCTTTTTAAGGCTCCCCATAAATAGATGGACACTTCGGTGTTCTTCCAGACCTGTTGCCCTGTTTCCGTTTCGAAAGCCTGCGCTTCAACCCGGACAGGGCGAAACGCGACCCCAAACACATACCCACCTCCCAAAAAAAGAGCGCTATTCACTAACACTTCAAGCCCGGCATTGGCCAAAATGGCCGGTGGATTCCAACTTGTTGCTAACCCAACGGCAATCGTTTCTGCCGTGAGGTCTGCCAGCGCCCCCGCTACCAACCATTGCCAGCGGACTTTTCCAAAATCAAGAATGCTTCCCACAATGACCAGGTCGACCCCTAATTGTGTTCGTAACTCGGCAAGTTGTTGGTGGGTGGGAAGACTATTGGGCTTCATGCCCAGCGCTTGAATGGCCTGGTCAAGGATCTTATCCGGCACGAATAGAAATCCATGCCGGGTGGCCAGCTGACTTTTAAAGAGCCATCTGGCTTCTTGGCGGAGTTCTTGGATGGCCATATCAATTTGCCGGATCTCCTCTCTCTCGGGAAGAGTGTCCTCCATACTTTTTATGCTTGAAAGGTGTTGGATCTCCGGATCAAAAATAAAAGGCAAGACCGCAACAAGGGGACGCTCTTCAACCGGAAGATCAGGGAAAGAGGATGGGTAAAGCCAGGAACACCCGGAAATCGTGAGGCCACCTATCAGGAATGAAAACGGGATCAAATAATTTCGACATGAGTTTGCCAGTAATGTACGCATAAATTCTCCACCACAAAACTTACTTTCAGCGGATGTGCTGAAAGACCGGGGAGGAAATCCTACAGGTTTGCCTGCAAACGCCTAAGCAGCAAACCGTTTGGATTGGTGGATATCAAATGCGATAGGTGGAGAAGAGCTGGTGAAGTCTACGAGAAGGTAGAACGGTTCGAGGACAGGATTGTTGAGTATTGAGTTGATGCTGAGTCAGGCCAGAAACAATACATGCCGAAATAAAGGCGAGTAAGAAAACTGGAACATGCTGGCGATCTGCTGCAGAAGAGAAATCTGACTTGAGCGCCTGAGTCCAACCGCCCATCACCTGTTCATCCTGGTCACTTATTTCATGTACTACACCCGCTCGTTCGGCAAGATGTAACGTCGCAAACAAGGCCCAAACAATAACAATGGCGTAAACGGCCGTTACACTTAGGTTTCTGTGTGTTTGATTGATCATTGAAATCATGATACCGGTACTTCTTCGGTTATTCAACCGATGATTCGCACCTGGGCTATCTGGGTACAGATTTGTTAACCGAACAAAATACCTTTGGAGATAGCGATTTGCCAAAAGCAATCTGTTGCAATTTAATTTCCTGCATTATGATATCGTTGAATCCTTTTGTCATAGTTATACTCCCGAGAAGCGAGGAGTTTCATGCCTGGATAATTTATTTTTCGGTTAATTATTTTTCGAATTTTCCTCGTCCAAATGCCGTATACAAGGATGGCAACAGAAAGAGATTCAGAACGGTCGAGGTGGTTAAACCACCAAGAATCACGATGGCCATGGGATATTCGATTTCATGCCCCGGTTGGTTTCCTCCAATGACAAGAGGGAGGAGGGCTAATCCGGCCGTACAGGCTGTCATAAGAATGGGAACCAACCGTTCTTCAGATCCCCGCATCACCAAATCGGTTCCGAATTGCTCTCCTTCCCTGGTTTCAAGGTGCCGATAGTGGCTGATCAGCATGATGCCGTTCCTGGCCGCAATACCTAAGACGGTCACAAAGCCGACAAGCGACCCCAGTGAGAGAACCCCCCCGCTCATAAAGACCGCCACCACGCCACCGATCAAGGCAAAAGGCAGGGTCAAGGCCACCATGCTTACAAGTCTCACGTTTCCAAAGTCCACATGCAGTAAGACAAGAATGCCGATGAAAGAGAGAAGGGCCAGGGCATACAACCGGTTCTGTGATTCCTGCCGCGCCGCGTATTCTCCTAGAATTTCCGGATGGTATCCCCGATCAAACGGGATGTGAGTGACCCGCGATTC
>JBDSHB010000077.1:0-5096 GCA_039918695.1 Nitrospirales bacterium
TTTCTGTTTCCCTAATTATAGTTTGACATTGTGCGAATCCTCTAAAACAATCTGGATCAATAAGGTACCGAGCCATGGGATTATGATAGACATAAACTGTGGCGTGAACATTATTGTTGTGATACACACGGCGACAATATACAACCGCACTCAACCGCGTATTTTGAGGGTATGCATCAGGTCCCGGTAAAAATAATCCTCCATCGTAAACACCTAAAGAGGGGTTCCCCGGAGTAGTCCTACTGAAATTAACTGTTTGTTGACCACACAAGGCTCCCTCCAAAGAAATAGGATCAATGTGCAACCAGTCTCCTTCAAACATAAAGACAACCAAAGGCAATTTTGAATCAGCAACCCCACTATATTTTTTGATTTTCTTCCGTAGCACTTTCTTGAAACGATCTGTGGAAGTTAATTTTCCCCTTGCCCCCATAGGCTATTAACAATTGGGTTTGGCTCGGTACCATATGGATTCGGACTTGCCGTCAATTTTAGTCAAAAATTTATTTTTGGAGGCGAAATTGTCAGTTCATTTGGTCCATCTTGTTCTAATTGATCAAGCCATGTCTGAATAATTGGCTTAGCTTGATTAAACTTGATTCCACCGCCGCAAAACCCTATAGCATCAACAATGATGTTCCAACAATGCTGGAACTCATGATTCAATCGGCTGGCAAGTTCATGAGCCATATCATCATCGGGCTCACGCTGTTTTGTCTGAAAGGCAGCTGCAACTTCCCAGTTTTGCTTACTTAGTCTAAAAAAAATGCACCATTAAATCTGGACGTTTAGCCCAAAGAAGTGGAGAATGTTTCACGGAGACTGCTCCCAGTTCATAGGCAATCCTGGACACCATCAGCTCAGCATAGGCGCTCCAAAATTCTCTGTGAGGGAGTGAACGCAACCTTTTCTTTAAATCATTTTTTTGACCACTTTCAAGCCAACGATACCAATTCTCGAGTCGTGTGAGTTCGTTTTCTGAATTGGACGCTTTGTGAATCAAGTTTGGTAAAGGTCGCCGGTCCCAAGACTCGGGTACAGGCACGGATCTTAAAAATGAATCAGGATAAAGGACTTTTCTTTTCATCTTCATTTATTCAGGTGATCTATCCAATCTCCCAATTCAGGAAAACGAGGAACTGCCCCATAAGCGTATTGTACTTTCACAAATTCCAGGAAATATGGGCCGGGGAGCATGGTGTGTTCTATGGACAGGGTATACCAGGCTTGGTCCATGTTCTCGATTTCATCATGACCTTCTTCAAGGTTGATTGCCTACGTCTCTGATCACCTGTTCCAGGCCGGAAACCACACGTGCGAGATGGTCATAGGGAATATGATCAGGGGTGTCGTTGGCCGTATGGTAAAACGGGTCACGAAACAGAGCGGTATCCGTGACCATGAGGGCTGGGAATCCTTCTTGCCAGAATGCCCAATGATCGGACCAGCCCACGCCGGGCATCCACTCAAACAAGACGGCGCCTTCTGAGGGAAACTGGGTATGCTGTCGAAAGGCACCAATCGCCCGATGTACCCAATCCCTGTTCGAAAGATTGCTCACAAACCCGATGAAATTTCCCGTTGACGGATACATGAGACTGAGCGGCGGTGGGTAACGTTGGCTGTCCGGTGTCTCAGTGTAGTAGCCAATGGTTTCGAGGCTGACCATGAGAGCAATCCCTTCATTCCGCTCGCGGCTGCGTCGGGCATACACCAGGCTTCCCATGTTTGGTGTTTGAAAAAATGGTGGTTCTTCGTTGGCGAATGCCACGAATCTGAGAGTGCGGGAAACCGGTGATTGGGCGAACATCCTGGCCAGGGCCAACACCGCGGCGACTCCGGTTCCGTTATCATTCGCGCTGGGACTCCCTTTGACGGAATCATAATGCGCGCCAATGACCAGGATGTCTTCACGTCGATCCGTGCCGCGTATCTCAGCTTCAATATTTTCACAGATTTTTCCGGAAACGTCGAATTCTTGGCGGTGGACATCATATCCGGCCGCTTCGAATTCAGCGCGAATGTATTCCGCCGCGAGCAATAGTTTGTCGTAATGAAAAAGATTGCGCTCTCCGATTTGCCTGCCAAGCATGTCCACGTGCCTGTGAAGTTCCTGCTCCAGAGCACGTAATTCGTCGGTCGCTAATGGCAATGTCCCTTGATAGCTGCTTCCCGGCATCCAAATCATTCCGTACCATCCTCCTGCACACAGAAAGATAAACATTCCTGTCACGATGAGCCACTGTGAGGGGCTTACGTTTTTCCTACGGTTTCTCATAATCCGGAACGACTCATTCCTCCCCTTGAATCCGCTGGAACAGGTGAAGTGTGATATGGCATTCTGATGGATTGTCGGAATAGGATGACGTGATGAAAAAGCAATCGGATTGCCATCAAATCGTAGCAACCCTTATGTTGCAAGGGTTTATTTGTGCCACCGGGATGGCCGGATGCACCTGGGATGAGTTTAACGAAAGTGGCTATGAGGTGATGCAGAAACATCGGACCCAGCGATGTTTTGAGGATCGGTCACGGCAGCTATCGGATTGTGTCACTCAACAATCGTACGATTCATATGAACGGGAGTGATCGGCTTTATCAAGTTCGCCATCTCGTGTGCCGTGAGGGATATCCTTACATTTAATCGGAAAAGAGCCAGAAAAATAGGCTTATCTTATTTGATGCCTACCACCATGGAATCGGCTCCGATTAAATGTTCCACTCGAGTTTCGCGAAATCCGGCTTCCCGCAGCCACACGGTGCAATCCGCACCCGTATAGTCGAACCCCCCTGGCAACTCGATCAACATATTCAAACTCATCAGGAGACCAAAGGCGTTTGAGCGCCGCTCATCGTCGATCAACGACTCGAATATAATCAGGGCACCGTTTGGTGGCAGTGCGTCATATGCTTTGCCGATCAACATTTTCTTTTCTTCCAAATTCCAGTCGTGAAGAATATGGCCCATTGAAAGCACTTCGGCTTTTGGAAGGGGATCAGTAAAGAAATTTCCTGGATGAAATCGTAGACGGGAGGACAGTCCGAAGGATTGGACGTATTCCTTAAAGACCGGGCTAGTCGGCAGTAAAAAACCCCCCGCCCGTGATATGTTCATGCGCCAAGGCCACCTGCACCGCTAATCCGCCTTGAGCGGATCCGACATCAATGAAGGTTTGATATTGCTTCCAGGGAAATTGAGCGGCGATCTTTCTACTGGCTCCCATGCTTAATCCTGTCATGGAACTTAAAAACGCTTGAAGCCGCTGAGGATCGCTGTACAAATCTTCAAAAAAGTTTTTGCCGTCTTTGACTTCATTCTGCGGCAGGCCGGTCCGCAATCCTTCGGTCAGGTTTCCCCAAAATCGGTACAGACGGGAATTGACCATCTCCAGCCATCCTCCCAAATAGGTGGATTTGGCTTGATCCAAGAACAGATCTGTCTCTGATGTATTGAAATACTGCCCATTACGCCGATCCAACATGCCAAGCGCGACAAGCGCATCAAAAAAATCCCTCGCACTGCGTGAATGAAGCCCGAGCCGAGTCTGCAGGGCCTGGGCGTCAAGCGGCTGTTTGGCCAGTTCGGAGAACACGCCGAGTTCTACCGCGCTCAACAGTGTCTTGGAGCCCCAGAAGGCCATTCCTAACTGCATGATTCGATCGGGCGTCAACTCTCCTGCCATCTCTGTAGATCCATTTTCTTTATAGGGAGTGTTGAAAAATACTACCAGCGGCGTTCTTTTCGCCTGGCCGTGCTCACGTACACCTCCGTACGCTCCGCTCGTCCAAGCGGCTGCGGCCTTCCCTTCGGGAAGCCTCAGGACAGGACTGGAAAGGCCTTTTTGAACACTCCCTGATTTTCCTCGGGTAGGTCCCAGTCACTCATATGCCGTTGAAAAGGCAAAATATTCAACAGCCTTTCATGGGAATATGTTAGCGGATCCCTTGTTCCGTTGATATCTTCGTTTATCCGCTCAAATGACTCCTCTGTCATTCTGGGGGAAACGAAGAATGGCGTTCAGCCCTGGGACTTCTCGACCCAGGCACAGATTCTTCGCCTTGGGCTCTGGATGATATGCTGAAAATCACACATCGCCATTTATACTCTTACTTTCCCGGCAACCAACCAGCCATAACACAGCGTTGTGCGAAGAGCGGCACGAAACTTTGGATGTCCAGGGAAATCGTATCCATAAATTGGTCTGCCAATGTTTGATCGGTGAAGCATTCATAGACATCATCCAAAAATCCCCCACGGAGCAAGGGATGATACAGAAACTCTTGGCCTGGGCCGGTGTGTACTTCCAGGGGATATTCTGCCACGTCAATGTTCATCAATCCGCAGGCTGCCAGCCATTTTCTGGCATCCATCGCCGAGGGTCGTTCCGCAAGATAGTCCGCAAATCTCTCTCGCTCTTTCGTGAGCCCTTGTCTGGACATTTCCCCGTCCACGCGTTTCCATAATGAATCAAATGTTCCGAGTGAGGGGAATGTGATAACCAATTGGCCTCCAGGCTTGAGGAACCCCGCTAATTGCCGAAGAGCTTCCAGGCGGTGAGGTCGAAAAAACATAAAGGACAGGTTGCCCGTGATCCGGTCGAATTGGCCCAGATCGGGTGGCAGCGTTCGGACATCCCCCAGACGAAATTCCAGCCAGGGGAAATACGGTCCCTGAACGGCGCGTGCTCGAATGAGTTGCGCGTGATTGACATCAATGCCGACGATTTGGCCACCTGATCCAACCCGATGTGCAAGATAAAAGGCGGGTATTCCATCCCCACACCCCACATCCAGTATCGTGGCGCCTTCATAAAGATCCAGGTGGGTCAATAGGCTTTCCGCAAATGGCCTCGACCAGGGATCTTTTTTCGGAAGTTCACAGAGCCATGTCGGCGGAGTCTTCAACGAGGATGAATGAGAAGGATCTGGCATCATGAGTCACCGGAGCTGAGCATCACCAAAACCCTAACATGTTAGGGGCGGCCTATACGAGGGCGCTTGTTTACCACAATTTCTTAAAGGGCTGTTGTCCAGAACCGGCCTTTCATTGTCGGTCCAATGGCCTTGTTCACTATTCCTCTTAGGAGTGCCAGCCG
>JBDSHB010000078.1:0-2711 GCA_039918695.1 Nitrospirales bacterium
GGAGTTCCGTGTGATCTATGGCTTTCATAATAAAATCCATTGCCCCATTTTCAAGAGCCTTTACCAGTAGCTTCTTATTTGAGGGGCTAGCGATGACCATCACTGGGGGGACAGATGCTCTTCCGCGAAGCTGTGACACGACAGCTAAGCCCTTCAGGGAACTCGATTCAAATTCCCACAATATACCATCGACGAAAGCATCCTTTAGTTGATCCAATTCGTGCAAGGAAGAGGGAAGACGTTTAAGCGTAAACCCTAAACCCCAAAGACTGTTTGTCAACCCAGTCCATGGTTTAAGGTCAACACCCAAAACTAATATGCGTTTACCACTTTCCGGAAGGCCAGGCGCAAGCTCCGGATGCCGCCCATTAAGATTTTCTGTTTCTAAATCGGTACTCGCCACATCGCGCCCAGTCAAGGTGTTCACATTCATGGGATTATACTTTCCGACCGGTGGCCTTTCTCAATCTTAACCCCATACAAAGCATGAGAAGATTCAATGCCGAGCCCTTCCAGTGCTACCACTCAAAATGCCTTTCCCTGATCGATTCATGAGAATAACCGGATCCACGACATCTCCACATTGCAGACAGCGAGCTGCCATAAATTCCATTTCATTTTCAACTGAATCAACGACAGGCTCCCTATACATGAATCCACCACATCGGCAACAGCCTCCAGGTTCATGGATCAAGGTCTGACTTTCAACACTATGAGAGTTTCCAATTAGGTGGGCGTTCATTCGAATCTCCTAGGAAGAAATAAATTGAGAAACCAGTTATGAGATCCCGCAGTTAGATTTCCGTCTTTTTTCTGACCATACAAACTTTGCTACCATGCAACCCCTATGCCTATCTCAATTAAGCCAAAAGCCAATAAATTTCCCCATACATTTCCGCATTTGATTTCAGAGACAGTAGATGAAGGCACTTTGATGAAAAAACCGTGCGGAGGTGAATAGCGCAGCATGAGCGAATTGGCACACGTGCATCCCGTTCTTACTGCTTGTCCTCAAAATTACATACAGCTGGTGTTGATAACCTGGCTAGTCTCTCCCCTTGATCCCTGTTATCCTGGCCATGGGTAATCCTCCACACGTTCATCATGACGATGATGCATTTTCATCACCGCACCATTTCTACTCCGTCAAACCCCACACGAGGGAATTCGTCCATATGAAGCAGGATGCACTGGAAATCCAACAAGTCAGCAAACAATTCCCGGATGGCACCTATGCCCTTAGGAATATTGAATGGCGTGTGAAAGAGGGGGAAACCATGGCGCTGATTGGTGAGAGCGGGTCAGGCAAAACCACCTTTTTGCGACTCTTGAATCGTCTGATAGAACCAACAGCCGGTACCGTCGTCATTCAAGGTAAGCCGGTCTGCTTACAGGATCCCATTCAACTTCGTCGACGCCTGGGGTATGTCCCACAAGATGGCGGGCTCTTCCCTCACTGGACTATCAAACAAAACGTCTGCCTCGTCCCTCACTTATTAGGTTGGACCTCGGAACAGCAACTCAAACGAGTCGACAGGCTCTTATCTCTCGTCAATCTGGATCCTTCCCAAATTGCCGAACGCTACCCCATTGAACTCTCAGGGGGACAGCGGCAGCGCGTGGCGGTGGCACGTGCCCTGGCAGCCGATCCGCCCATCGTCCTGCTCGATGAACCTTTTGGAGCGTTGGATCCGCTCACCCGCCATGACCTACAGAACCAATTTCTCTCGCTTCAAGCCAAGTTGCAAAAAACGATGGTCCTTGTGACCCATGACATGTCAGAAGCCTTCCGATTAGGCGACCGGATAACCATCCTCAAAGAAGGACTCATACAGCAAATCGGAACTCCACACGAAATTCTCCATTCTCCGGCCACACCCTATGTTCATTTGCTCGTTCAGCATTATCACGCTCATCGGGGTTAACAGGCGGGTGATGAACACCTATCGGCTTAGACAACGCAGGGGGAAGATCTCTACAGGATTCGTGGTCGGACTTCTTGGACTGCTCTATTCTTTTTCCCTTCCGGTTTGGGCCTCTGACACCATTGTGGTGGGGTCAAAAAATTTCATGGAAAGCCGGCTCCTGGCGGAAATGTTCGCTCAACTCATTGAGGCCCGAACCGATTTAACTGTTACTCGCCGCCTGGGACTCGCCGGAACTCAAGTCTGTTTTGAAGCGTTAAAAACCGGAGGGATTGACCTCTATCCCGAATACACAGGAACAGGGCTCGTCACCATTCTCGGTGAATCCCCAATGAACGATCGAGTGTCTGTTTTGAACCGCGTTCGCACGGAGTTTCTTCACCGATGGGATATCTGGTGGATGGCACCGCTCGGATTTGAGAATTCTTATGCTCTCGCCCTCCGCCGTGATCGAGCACAAACCTTAGGACTCCGGACAATCTCTGATCTCGTGCATGTCGCCCCACACATGAAAGCCGGATTTGGGTATGAATTTATCCAGCGAGAAGATGGATTGGTGGGGTTGAATAAATCCTACGGGTTACAATTTCAGGAAGTGATCGGCATGCAACAAACCTTGAAATATCAAGCCACAGATAAGGGAGAGGTTGACATCTTAGATGTCTACACCACAGATGGACGCTTGGCCGTGTATGACTTTGTCGTCCTGAAAGATGATCGTCATTTCTTTCCTCCTTACGAGGCCGCCGCACTCGTTCGGGGAGAAATTCTCAACCGTCATCCGGA
>JBDSHB010000079.1:0-10386 GCA_039918695.1 Nitrospirales bacterium
CCCCCACATTTCTGCCCAATCATACGCTTGCCGATCTCCAAAAAGTTTCAGGTATCATCGTAAGGAAACTTATCCAATTACATTCTTTTCCATCTCTATCGGACAGCCCCAGCTGAGAAATAAGGCCAGTTCTAAACTCACCCCCGCTCAGGGTAGGGGCATCAACCTTCTCAACTGATTTTTAATCCGGGTTAGAAAGTCAAAATTCAGCGCGCCTCCTCACTACTCATTAAATCTGGCCTTGAAAGCGGGCCCACAATAACCCCAGATATTCATGATAGGCCAATTCGGCAAGGCGCACGCCTGTGGAACTGGGGAAAAAGTTCACGAAAGACCAAAACTGCATGGGAGGAACCCATTGTCCGGTTGATGCCGGAATTGGAATTAGACCCTGTTTCTCAAATAACCTGACCGCTCGTGGCATATGGAAGGCACTCGTCACCAGGATAAAAGGCTCATCATGGACGATTTCTCGAACATAGTGAGGATGATCCTTGGTATCACGAGATTCAACCTCCAGAACCATATCTGCCCGACTAACGCCCAATTCCTCGGCAACTCTACTCATTGTAGTCGCTTCAGGGGACCCATCAAACCCGGTCCCCCCTGTCAAGATAATTTTGCTGCCGGGCAGCAGGCGATGAAGCCGAATGCCCTCCATTAGTCGGACACGGGAATGATGAGACACTTGAAGTTGATAAGGCAACGTCGCATCTCCGGCAATGCCACTGGCCAGGACAACAATCCATTTCACGGACCCTTGTGAATTTGCGACACCCCCAGGAGACATAACCTGAGAAAGATTAATGGGAGGATATTGTGATTCCAGCGTATGGATGATTCGCCCCGAGACCCCCTCGTAACCACTAACAACAAGTAGCATGAACCCCAGGGTAATCAGAATTTTCCCAACATTTTGCTTCCGGGAAAAACACAACAGGAGGAGCCCACAAGCAATCATCTCGATGGAAAGAGAGAGAGGAGAAAAAAATGAGGCCAAAATCCTTTTAAAACTGAGCATCAAAGGTCTCTTCCTTCTATCGATGAAAGGGAAAGCAGCGCTGATTCATTCAGTGGCACAGATGGATACTTGTATAAATTTACCTAAGTATTACTTCTTTCATGGCAAAACGAGGGATGGCTCAGAGACATGATCATACGCATTAAGCATGAATACCAAAACCGACAAGATCTCTGCCGGGGGCCAGAACCAATGATTAAAATTTCCCACGTCGGGGAGGGATAAAAAACAAGCACTGCATGCTGACGACTTCAACTGAAGCCAACTCCTGTAAGCAGGATCGAAGGAGCAACACCCTCCGAGACCGTACCTGTTGGATGGGATGGAATACGAGTGGGGGAAAAGAATAACAGCTTAGGGAGAAGGCACTGAGCAGGAAAGGACCAGACCTTTCTGGTATTTTTTGAATGCCTGGAGTGAGGCATCAAGGCTTCGTTGGGCAACAAGGATATCTCTCAAAAGATTCCCTTGGGGGGATTGATGAGTCACACAATAAATCTTTCCTCCTTGAAATCCACGGCGACTCCGCCTGCACCCATCAAATTCTTTTGGAGCATGCCGGAGACTAAATTTAGCTTCCTGCAATTGGTCATGCTTACGGACAACCCGGTCCTGAGCTGCCCTCAAAAGCGAGACAGCTTCGGTGCAGGAAAAATCCCATACCTCCGGGAGAGCCGACGGGGGAAACAATAGTAGGAACCAGATTGTTAGAGACCAAAACCGCATAGACGTCCTCCTCAATTTGAGGAAAAGAGCTAAAATACCGTTGAGAGACTTGCAATTTTTCTCCCAAGATATCTCGCGATTTGGACCCCTTCAATAGCCTAAAAGGAGGGACAGCCAAGATAAACCCGATCCCCATGAGTTCTGAAGACGTACTCCGACTAGTGAGGCAACGCATTGAGGTGAAGATCTCAGTGTTACTTCAACACAAAGTGGGCTCGGCGATTCTGTTGAAAACACCGAAGGGTGGACTGAAGACAAAATGGTTCATGTTTTCCTAAACTGAGGACTCGAATAGAGGAAGCGGTCACTCCTAAATCCACCAGGTAATTCTTCACCGCCATCGCGCGTCGCTCGCCCAGAACGAGGTTGTATTCCTCAGTTCCCCGTTCATCACAGTGCCCTTCAATCAATACTTCACGAGTAGGGTATCGTTTTAGGAGTACCTGGGCGTTCTGCCTCAGGGCAGGAACAGTCTCCCTCTCTATGGAATATTGGTCATAGTCAAAAAACACATCTTCCAATTTCCAGGGGAGAAGGGAGTCATCCGCAGATTGCGCAGTGATGACCGAACCCATTTTTGGGGGAGGATTCTCTGATATTGTAGGTTGCGAAACGATGGGAAGAGGGGGTTCCGGCTTTGGCACAAAAACGGATGAATCAGGCCCCGCCGAAGGAGGAGAAGAATCGGAAGGTTCATTCCCCACTTCAGTACCATGGCTGACGATTGCCACATGATGCCAGGAACTACACCCACTCAGAAGGGCAACCAAAAACCCAAGGACTGCATAATTTCCCTGAAACAACTTCCTCAATGGTGGCCGTTACTCCAATATCCCCAGGCAAACTAGAAGTTCCATCCCTCGTACGGCTCAATCATCGCCAAAAGTAAACCTATCATACAACTTTCATCAAAAGAGTCAATCTCGGGCGGCACTGCCCTCATGTTCGAACTTGACGGATTTTTTTTCACATAGGTATGATCGGACTCCTGTCGAGCCATTGCTTTTTAAAGTCACTTTTCTCACCATTTCACGACACAACTCGCTGGGCATCCGTATGATTGACGTTCAACATGTGACCAAACGCTACGGGAACGCAACCGCGTTGGATGACATCTCTTTCTCCATCAACAAGGGGGAAATCGTGGCATTTCTCGGGCCAAATGGCGCAGGAAAAACCACGACCATGCGTATTCTGACGGGGTTCATGCCCCCAACCCTAGGGACCGTTCGTATTGCAGGGTTTGATTGCCTGGAAACACCATGGGAAGTCAAAAAACATATCGGGTACCTTCCTGAAACCCCGCCTCTCTATCTGGAACTGACCGTCAGTGAATATTTAACGTTTGTGGGAAGAATTAAACGACTTTCTGATGACCAATTGGCCGAACGGATGGATACCATCATGACCCAGACGGGCTTGGCTGATGTTCGGGGACGAGTCATTGGACATTTATCCCGTGGATATCGACAACGGGTTGGCTTGGCACAAGCTCTTTTGCACAATCCGCCCGTTTTGATTTTGGACGAACCAACGACAGGGTTAGACCCGAATCAAATTATTGAGATCAGGGAACTCATTAAAAGCCTGGCGGGCTCCCACACCATTCTTCTAAGTACACATCTGCTGGCCGAGGCAACCGCTATTTGCCAGCGAGTCATTATCATTCACCGTGGCCGAATCGTAGCCGTGGACACGCCGGAACAGTTGGGGGCCAAACTCCGTGAGTCGGAAACGCTCAGTCTGACGGTGAGGCAATCCGACCCGGACCTGTTGGAGGCGCTTCACCAGATTCCCGGAGTCATAAGAGTCTCTCAAGGGGCAACAGCTCACACCTATCTTCTGGACACGCAGATGGGCCGTGATATCCGAGAGGAATTGACCCAATTCGTCGTCTCACGAAATGTGGGCCTTCTGGAATTAAAAACCCAACCTCTCACCCTTGAGGATGCGTTTAAAGTGCTCACCCAAACCGACACTTCCAGCGGTCCCAGCACCAGCACGCCCGGTGGTCCACACTAACCGCTTATACCCGGATTACTCTATTTATGAACCCCGTTCACACGATTGTTGCCAAAGAATTACGAAGTGCTTTTGTGTCTCCAGTGGTCTATGTCATCGCGGCTATCTTTTTGGCTATCGTGGGCCTGTTGGCCTATTCCGCAGCAGCCAATTCGAGCAACCAGGCTATCCGCTTGATGCAAATTCAAAACACCTACGCACAACTCAATCTCAATGACATGCTGTTCAGGCCACTTTTTCGTAGTATCAACCTCATCCTCATGATTGTTCTGCCATTACTCACCATGCGTCTGTTCGCCGAAGAACGCAAACTCCGAACCTTCGAGCTCCTTCTCACGTCTCCCATTGGCGTGAATGAAATCGTTTCTGGAAAGTTCATGAGCGTGATCATCGTCTATAGCGGCCTGTTATCACTAACAAGCCTCATCCCCATAACACTTTCCGCCTATGCTACCTTTGATTGGCGACCGATTTATCTCGGGTATGTCGCCCTGTTCCTCCAGGGATCCCTCCTCATATCCATTGGTCTGTTTGCCTCGGCATTGACCGAGAATCAAATTATTGCGGCTTTTTTAAGCTTTGGCTGCATCTTAGGTCTCTGGATGCTCGGGGCCTTAGGAGGAATTGTTGGGGACACCACGATCGGACACATTCTGTCCTATCTCTCTTTTAGCGAACATTATGAACGATTGATTCGTGGGCTATTCAATCTCAAAGATATTCTCTATTACGCCTCCGGCATAGCCTTTATGTGGTTTGCCGCTCACCAAGCCGTCGACGCCTACCGATGGAAGTAACCCGTGTGCCCTCAATTCTCGGAATAGCCGGAACCATATTAGCCCTTATCGGACTTGGTCTCCCCTTGTTTAATCCTCCTGAAGAGAGCCTCTCCTCAATCCTGCTCGGCCTGGGGACACTCTGCCTCCTGGGCTATTTCGCCTTCCATTTTCGCAGCCTCACCGCGTTAGCTCGAACCCGATCGACCCGACTCGGTGCACACAGCCTGTTTTCGGTCCTGCTTGCAGGCGTCCTCGTTGCCTTACTCAATTTTCTCGCAGCCAAGCATGCCCCGGAATGGGATTTCTCAGAGACACAAAATTTCACCTTAAGCCGGCAGACCTATCAAGTCCTTCGAACTCTTCCAAGAGAAGTGAATATGACGGCCTTCACCCATGAAGGGAGCCCGGGCTATGGTGGCTACCAGGATCTATTGACGACCTATGCGAAGGAAAGCCCTCTCATCACGCTGACATTCATCGATCCTGAACGCCAACCAGATAAGGCAAAAGAGTATCAGGTGTCTCGCATCGATACCGTCGTGGTAGAAAGCGGTTCCCAAAAAGTCTATCTCCAACGGTCATCAGAAGCCGACATGACCAATGCGCTGCTCCGCGTCACACAAGACACAAAAAAACGCATTGACTTTGTCACAGGCCATGGCGAAAAAAGTCTATCCGATACCGAATCGTCAGGATTATCTCGTGCCGGCGATGCCTTGACCAAGCAAGGCTATGCGGTCGGAACAGTGGATTGGAAAGACACGGCTTCCCACGAAGCAGCAGTCCTCATCGTGGCCTCCTCCACCCAAGCCGTATCCTCTGAGGACCAACACCGGATAAGTCAATTTTTAAAAAAAGGCGGACGGGTGCTGGTGATGGTCGATCCAGCCAGTGACGCTTCTTTAGATCCCCTGATCACACCTTGGGGCATTCAATTGGGGGCCGGCATCCTGGCCGATGAACAGGATCGCTTGGGACGTGGAAGTCCCACCGCGTTGCTCGTTCGCACCTTTACGACTCACGACATCACCGAAGACTTCACGACTCCTATTCTGTTTCCTGTGTCCCGCTCAGTCAGTTTCAACGCAGCACAAGGAAACACCTGGGAGTATGTCGCCTTAGCGCAAACGTCTCCAGAAAGTTGGGAAGAAACGGACCTGCTGAATCCTCAACCGGAATTCACTGCGGTCCAAGACGCGAAGGGCCCGTATACGGTCGCTGGCCTCTTGACCCTGAAATCCAGCGATGAGACTCCATCGGCTCAATCTGCCGTCCTCATCGTGGGTAATGCCGCGTTTGCAACTAATGGGTATCTGACCTATCCGGGAAACACGGACTTTTTCCTAAAGGCAATCGCATGGCTCGCCCAAGAGGACGCCTTAGTTTCTCTGACACCAAAAGATCCGGCCTTTCATCCATTCATACCGAATCCCTCGCAGGAACAAGCTCTCGTGTTTTTTCAGGTCCTGTTCCTTCCACTCCTCACCTTATTTATCGGTTTATCCGTTTGGAAAAGGCGGCGAAGTCTATAACATGCTAAATCCCGTTCGAGTGACGCTCATCCTGGCTCTGGTTGTTCTTAGCTTGGGAGGCTATATCCTCCTCTTTGATATCCCTCAATCCCGCCAACTGGAAAAACAAGAAACCCAGGAACGACAGATCCTGCCCTTTGATGACCGGGCGATCACGCAGATCACCTGGGCTACTTCCACGGACACCATCCGTCTCGAACGTGATGACCAATGGCGGTGGATGCTGACGGAACCCATGCGGACACCGGCGGATGCGCGTGAAATCCGCGGGATCCTACGAGCCCTGACGATAGGAAAAATCAAACGATATATCGAGGATGGTCCAAGCAATTTGTCAGCATACGGATTAGCGCCCCCTTATCTCACCCTCACCCTGACCACCCCGACTGAGACACAGGAAATGGCTCTAGGAGATGCCGGTCCCTTTGCTCCGTCCTTGTACGTCCAAACGAAACCTGATAATCAGGTCGTACTCACCACGTTGGATGTGATGACCTTTGCCCAAAAGTCTCTCACGAACTTTCGGCTCAAAGACTTATTATTTTTCGAGCGGGATCGAGTCCTGGAGCTTCACATTCAACTCGAATCAACCACCATGATTATGACAAGAATGGCAGGAGCCCATAGCTTGACGCCGAATTGGATGTTTCAAAGTCCCGTGAAAGGACCCGCAGATAAAACGGCCGTGGGCACACTCCTCATGGATTTAGGAGGTCTGGCCGCCACAGGGTTCATTGATACCGAAGAAGAGAAGAAACGGATTCTGGGTCAACCAGCCCGCATTCAGGCTACGATACATATCGTAGAAGGCGCACGCACACACCATCTGGAACTCTATCAATTTGCTGATCCAGAAAAAGCCTATGCCATCACGTCTGCCTCCGGCCCACTCTATGAGATTCCCACGGGGATCCTGAAACCCATCACTCAAGGAATGTTTCATTTTCAAGACAAACGTCTCTTTGGCATGGAAGTCGCCGATATTGCTATGCTGACCGTCCACACCCCACAGGATCATTATGTCCTCATCAATCAACACGAGGAGTGGATCTTAGAGGACAATCCTTCAGCAGAGATAGACCAGGAAGTTGTGAAACTTTTTGTCAGTCGGATCGTGGACACCCCAGCAGAAATACTCCACCCCGATTCCTCTCCCGCCTCAAAAGACCATGGGATGGCGGCACCCAACGCCACAATTTCCGGGATGAACCGCAAAGGAAAGGAAATCGGGCAATTAATTTTGGGAAAGAGGGAACGGGGACTGGTCTTCGCCAAAGGGGCAGGCTTGCCAGGTTTATACCAGGTCCGATCGGCTATTCTTGATCAAATACCCCAAAAAACCCAACTGAAACGGCAAGCCGTCTCGACCAAATAGACTTCCCTCCCATCCACGCTTCAGACCTTAATTGCCGTGCATTCTCCTATGAGGTGGGCAGGACAGCAACAGTTGGTCACGATCATAGGAACCCAGGACTTCCGGAGGTTCCCTCCTAACGTGATGGAGTTTGTTGGCCTTCTTCCTGGCCCATCTTTTTAAAGAACCGATCGGAATCCTGCTGAATGTCTTTTTTGGACGGGTCCGATTGAGGTTCGGATGTGGAAGAACACCCAACCAGCATAGCTCCCATCAGAAACATAGAACACATGATGACGGTCGTCTGAGTTGCGGCATCACTCCAAGTCATAATCGTTCGCCTCCAGAATCAATTGAACAGGTGATGGATTTTCATAGAACATTGCAGCCATCATACCCTACATCGGACAGCGAGCATCGATCAACACACAGACTTGACTTGAATTGACTGAGATATAGGGGTCTGCTACCGTTCTGGCCGCCGTAAAATCTCACGATCACATCCTTAGAGTGAGGAGCCAATTGTGACCACCCACGCTTCATCCCAGCTTCCTGAACTTCTGCGTCAAAAAGCCGATCAACTTCGCATCCATAGTATCCGCGCCACCACCAAAGCGGGAAGCGGACATCCGACCAGTTGCTGTTCCGCCGCGGATATTGTGGCTACCTTATTTTTCTCGGTCATGCGATTTGATCCTAAAACCCCACGCAACCCGGACAACGACCGATTTGTTTTATCCAAGGGTCATGCGGCCCCGCTGCTCTATGCCGCCTGGGCGGAAGCCGGGTTATTCGACCCCGCACAATTGCTCGAACTCCGGACGCTCGAATCCGATCTCGAAGGCCATCCCACTCCCCGCCTGTCGTTTGTGGATATGGCCACCGGATCTCTTGGGCAAGGCCTGTCGGTGGGTGTCGGCATTGCCTTAAATAATAAATACCTGGACAAGTCTTCAGCCCGAACCTATGTGGTATTAGGCGATGGGGAATCGGTCGAAGGGTCAGTGTGGGAGGCCGCCGATATTGCCAGAAATTTTCAATTGGATAATCTGTGCGGCATTGTAGACATTAATCGACTTGGACAATCGGATCCCACGATGCTGGAACATGACCTGGCCACCTACCAGGCCCGATGGGAGGGATTTGGCTGGCATACCATCTGCGTAGATGGGCACCACCACGCTGAACTCCTCAAGGCCTTTGCAGAAGCCGCTCAGACCCGCACGAAGCCCACCATGATTCTGGCCAAAACGTTGAAAGGAAAAGGTATTCCGTTCGCCGAAGATCATCCTGGTTGGCACGGAAAGCCTCTCAATGCACAACAAGCAGAAGAAGTGATCACCGCATTGAATCAGACGTTACCGTCCCCCTCTCCCCAGCTTTCCATAGCAAAGCCTATACCGGTTCAACGGGCCAAGAGCGCCATCCAACCCCTGCCCGCCCCAAAGTACGGGGCAACCGACTTGGTGGCTACTCGAGAAGCGTTTGGAGAGGCATTAGCAGAACTGGGAGAAGTCAATTCCCTAGTGGTCGCGCTGGATGCCGATGTAAAAAACTCGACCTATACGGATAAATTCGGGAAACGCTTTCCTGATCGATTTTTTGAAAATTTCATTGCCGAACAAAACATGGTGGGCACGGCAGCCGGTCTGGCCGCATGCGGGAAAATTCCCTTTGCCGCCACCTTCGCCTGCTTTCTCACACGCGCCTACGATTTCATCCGCATGGCGGCCATCAGTCAAGCCAATATTAAACTGATGGGTTCACACGTTGGAGTCAGTATTGGTGAGGATGGTCCATCACAAATGGGATTGGAAGACCTCGCGATGATGGCGGCCCAACCTGGAGTTGTCGTCCTGTATCCCTCCGATGCCATGTGCGCCTATCGGCTGGTTGAAACCATGGCCAAGCACCAGGGCATGGTGTACATGCGAACAGGGCGTCCCAAAACCCCGATACTGTACGGAGCCGATGAAATCTTCACCATCGGCGGATCCAAAGTCCTCCGTCAAAGCGCCAAGGATCAGATAACCATTGTGGCCGCAGGGGTCACGGTCTTTGAAGCACTCAAAGCCTATGATCAACTGCAAGCCGCTGGGATTACCGTGAGAATCATCGACCTCTATAGCGTGACCACGATCGATAGGCTCACACTCCTACAAGCCGCCAAAGCCACGAACAGCCGGTTCCTCACCGTAGAGGACCATTACCTGCATGGTGGGATCGGTGATGCCGTACTCAGCGCAATGGCGGAGGAAGGAATCCGTCTTACAAAAATGGGCATTCGCCAAATCCCACATAGCGGGAAGCCTGATCAACTCCTCGATCATTATGGAATTAGCGCACGGGCCATTGTGGAAAAAGTTAAACAATTAGTTTAAGTATGCCGATCGATGTTTCCACCATCAAACTTTGACTCCATTCCGCTCTTTGCCTGCCTTTCTGAAGCCGATCGAAGGGAACTGGCGAACCACGCGGTCGAAGTTCCTATCCAAAAAGGACAGTTCATCTTTCGAGAAGGTGATCCCGCCGACTGGTTTCATATTGTCAAACAGGGAACCGTGAAATGCGTGAAGTCCTCACCTGAAGGACGGGAAGTCACGCTCAAGGTCCTCATGCCCGGGGATTTATATTGTTTTCCTCCGACATTCCTCTAGGATAAGCAAGAATACAGAAGAAAAGTACCAGGGGAGTTACATTTTTTCCATTACTTCAGAAGGAGCAAATCATCCATGACTCATTTAACGTTCATCCACCCGAGTCGTGCAACACGTTTCATCTCCCTGGCCACCATGTTGGGTGTTCTAGCCATGGGAACCATTTCACCAGAACCCGCCATAAGTATGCCAACCATCCAGGCTCAACTGACGACACTCCCCCAGGTTCCTACCCCAATTACCCGTAAGGAAGCCGCGCATGTTGTGGTCAATGTCGAGGCCAAAGAGTATGTGG
>JBDSHB010000080.1:0-5215 GCA_039918695.1 Nitrospirales bacterium
CGACCCCCCGTCTTCGTAGATATAGGCAGGCTCTATGGCCACGGAACCGAATTTCATTGGCATTCTGACAAATAAGATATCACCATCACCCCTAGAGGCCTTACCAGTTGTACACCCACCGGCATTCGGCACACAGTTGCCTTCCGCCACGCGCAACCAACCCAATTCCACAGGGAATTGAGCATGGTTATACCGCATGGTCACACCATCAAAGGCAAACCCGACGTTGTTCCAATCGAACGTGCCGAAGATCCGATGATCACCCCAGGCCAGTAACTGCCGACCAGCTTTCAAGGTTAAATTCGGAAGGACAAAGTTTCTGACCAACATATATCCTTGACGGAGAAACAGATTGGTTGCGGTACTGCCTGGATTACCCGCACCGGTTATATTTCCAGCGGGATTGCCGCCAGATGGGCTATCAGTCCCCCAATTATTCGATACCTGAGGCTGCACGAAAAATACGACATCCGGAGAGACATCGTAGTTGAATCCTAACCGGATCCACTGCTGTGTGAAAAAGGAGTTGCTATTACCATTTTTACTAAAATTTCCGTTCGTTCTGAACTCTGGTCTCACCCGCAAGTCACCGGAAATGGTCAACTTGCTTGGATCAAATATGCCCTTGGGTGGATCGAAGTCCGTGTAAGGCACCAAATCGGGAATGGCCCGCGGTATTGCCGCGACATCTGTGCTTTTGTCGGTCGCCGGAGTCGTCTTGGCGGCCAACCCTGGCGCTGCAGACATGGCCACAATCAACGCCGCTGCTGTCAACCTGGTAAAGGTTTGGTAAAAAGTCCTCATTGCACTCCTCCTGTTGGTGAAAAACCCTTGGATTCAAGCTCCAACATCCTGTACCCCAGATTTTATTCAGAACTGTTGGACTCTCTCCTCCGCTTCCTTCTTGACTGCGTAATATTTGCCGTCTCAAGTACTAGCATGCCGTCTGTAATCAAACAGTTTCCCTGTTCTAGAACTTCTCAGTTTTATTCCTGTTTGCCATTTAGATGCCAAGTCTCCTTTTTTGTTGTAAATCATTAAAAAGCAATGTCTTTTACATAACTTTCTTCATGATTCTATTTCTTTGCCCTATCGCTTGAATGCTACGATAGTTGCAAAAGCACAACACGACAGAAGATAGCTGTAGACCCGCCCGCAGTGCGTATGATGAACAGTCTGACGACCGTCCGGAAGGATTTCGTGATGACACGAGAGAAACTTTAAACGCTGCAATAATGCCTGAGTATCAACGAACGATCCAGCAATCAACTCCTTCATGGAGCTATACCTAACCTGGCTATCCCATTTTAGATCCACCGGACTCGGTGGCTTGATCTGTCGCCCCTTTGATCTCTGCTTCGGCTTCTTTGATTGACGATTCTAAATCTTGTTCGACCGATTTGAATTCCTGCGTAATCATATTGATCTCCGGCTCAACGGATTGCCGAAGATCTTCAGTGGTTTCCTTAAACCCTTTGACCGCTCTCCCAATCTGCTTGCCTATTTCCGGTAATTCCTTGGGACCAAATAGCATGAACGCGATGACCAGGATGATCAAAACTTCCATCGCTCCTAAGCCAAACATCTTGCCACTCCTCTATGGTCTGCCTGCTGAATGTATACCTTGAGCGTTGATCAGGCTTTGGTCCATGCTGCCTGTCCCTTCGGTGGGCGGTCTTCACCGTATCAGTCTCACCCGAGAATTAACTTTGTTTGGATTGCGTAGATTCCGTTGGCTGCGTCACCCCTTGCGCCGGTGGCGGAGGGGCAATTTCTGCTGCCTGCTGTTGGCTTGGCAATTGTTCATGTTGGGGCGGTGGGACCTGTCCACCTTCGCCTTGGTCATTAGGCGTCACATCCATTGCATCCGCTTCGGCCACAGACTTTTTAAAGCCCTTGATCGCTTTGCCTAAGCCCTCACCAAGCTGCGGGATTTTTCCTGCACCGAAAATAATGAGCACAATGATGAGGATGAGCATAAGCTCCATCCATCCAAACGATCCAAACACAGCAACCTCGCCTTATTATAAATGAGTGTCTACGTTATTGGAAAAATCCGCCGAAGTATACACAACACTTTTAAAAAAATCTACCTGATTGCAAATTTCTTGCACCCGCCATAATTTTTCCAATTGCGGATGTGCCTTCACAGCATCCACACCCAGGTCGGCAGTCTTTCAACCTCATCATCATTCACCGCGTTCTGCCTTCATCCTTCCAACTCGACGAGAGGTATCTCGCGACGGTGAAAAATGACTACGAACCGTTCGAGGAAAAAAACATGTGGGTGTAATCCACCGGTTGTGGCGGAAGTTGCAACATGTCCTTGATGCCTTCTGAATCGTATCCTAATTTTTGCAAATCGGGCATGGCCTTCCAAATTTCCGATTCCGTGAGATAGGCGATGGTATCCGGCACACCATGGGGCGGTAACGAATGCACCAGATCCTCTAATGCCGCGCGTTCATGGGCCGGGGTACCTTCAGAAAGGGGAAAATCGATATGGCGTTCGTATGGGCTCACGTAGGTGCGGTTCAGTGCCTCCAAGGTACGAAGGATTAACGCCTCCAATTCCCAGGCCTGGCCTTCTGGCGGTGAAGGATGTGAAGCCAGCAGATCCATGACACTGAGCACATTGGTCGACAAGCTCCGTCCCACAAAGTCCCGTTGCGATTCGATCACGCCGGTGTGAATATCCAAATGCCTGGCCACGTCTTGCATCAACTGAAAGTTCACCATAAAGCTGAATTGGCCACCCTGTACCGTATAACAGGGCTTTTCCGGATCATTCAACACACGAGGATCGCTCGTCCCTGCATCAAAACTGCTAAACCCGATCGCATTCGGGGCCAATAATCGCTTGGCTTCCTTGATACTCTGACATGCCCCCACGTTGTAAGGCACGAGGACTTCCTCGTCGATGTGCTTCAGAAAATCCGCGACCGTTCGGCGAAACGGAAAGGTTTTGGTCTCGACGGGGCGATATTCCCGCTCCCAGACAAGGTCTTCGAGGAACGAGGGTAACGCGTGAAGAGATTCGATGTCCTGCTGATCAAATGCCTCAATAAACTGTGTCCAATCAGGGAAATCCGCTAATCGCTTTTCGTTCAGATTGGGGCGAAGCTGCTCTTCATGAATTTCACCACCTTTTCGCAGAATGAGCTTGGTTGGTAACTCGCTCCACAGTTCATTGCAGATAATCCGGTCAATACTTCCATCCGGACAGGCAGACAGGTCCTCGATAGAAACAGGTTCAAACGTCACCCGGTCACGATGCTTGGCCAAATCCGGATTGGCTTTGGCCTGTTCCAACAAGACCGGCTCGCGCTCAATGCAACGATAGGTGATTCTTGGAAATATCCGTTGTTCTTGATCTAATTCCTGAAGACGATCCAGGAAACAGGCTGCCAGATTTCCATTTCCGGCTCCCCATTCCATCACGGTCAATGGTGCGGTCGCTTGATCGGCAGCTTGAGTTTTCGCTCGTTGTTCACACCGACGCCAATAGTCTTCGGCCAGGGCAAACCCTAACCGGAAATCCGCCGCGGCCACCGTTTGGTAATACTCTCGAACACGACTTCCCCTCAACCCGTAAAATATTCGATTAATGTGGGCTTGCCACATATCCACCGGTTGAAAATCTCCTACGAGCTGCGGCAATGCATCGGGATCAATACTTGGTGAAGCACCCATAGTTCTAACCTATTATTCCTTAGACAGAATGAATGATAATGCCTGTGGCAACGAAGTAGATGAAAATGCGTAGAATCGCCCGGAATCTTAGCAAACACCTCCTGGTGCCGCAAGGCAAGAACGAAAGTCCTTGACTGGATGTCGCCATCGAAGGTAGAGAACGTTGACTCTTCAAGAACAGTATGAAAAGAATGTTGGAAATAACGAATGTGGACTCAGGCAACCTGTACACAAAGACCAACATGATCCATCCTTTGCCCCTCATGCGGCGGACCCTCCTGTTGGGCATCCTGATGTCGATCGTTCTATTTGCGATGCTCGGCACCGCTTTTGGCGATGATCCTCCCATTCCGGCCGACTCCCCATCGGTGTTGCAGCCAAAAAATACACAACACGGGTTTTTCCAATACGATACTCCACCCGATCATTTCTCAGATGGTCAGGCCCCCTATGATAGTTACTCGCAATCGCCGCTCATTCCTTCATTGGATCAAAAACCCGCAGGGGTGTTTCTGGGTTTAGATTTCGCAGAAAGTTTCGAGGTCAAACCCACCATCCGTGGGGGCTATACACACATACCCGTCAAGCCTACCGATAGGTTCCTGCCACACGTCCCTTCCGTCTACCTGGTGTTTTCTGTCCATGAACATTTGTCGTCCTATCCAATCATTGGCCGCCTGTTCTCTGAATTAGAAACCGGGATGGATGCTCCTCAATGGCTCGACGAAGACATGGTCGATCTTGCCACGGAAGACGAGAGCGGATTTCTGAAATTTTTTTCACCAGACGGAATCTGGCAACCAGGCCGGTATCGCGTCGAAATCTTCGTGGGGTACATCGCCAATGAGGTCAGCAAAATGGGCACCATGCGATTTACCATTGCTCCTCCCCCTCTCGCACCCCCGTCACCCTAAACGCACCCGAGTGCCACAGGCCTTTCGCACCAGGCTTTTTCTTGACTCAACTTCAGGCTTCTTGTAATGTGTTTAGGAGTTTACCCTAAGCATATTTTTGGTCAATTCCAACCATCGCTTTGTCCGACCGTACCCTGAACATTGAACATTCCAAGAGTTCATGTACAGGCAATTCCCTGATCTCTAACAATCCGCCGGGAGGCAACGGGTGCTAAAAAAGAGTGGGAGCTATTTACTCTTATTTATTTTTATTGGCGGGCTGTTAGGCAGTATTTTAGGAGAAATTCTTCAGGTCGTGGCTCCTCAGGGAACCGTGCAAAACATTTTTGTTCAGGCGTTGAACTTGGGCTTAGATCCACCGGTAACGGTCAATTTGGTCTTGATAAAATTCACACTCGGTTTCCTCCTGAAAATGAACCTCCTCACCGTCCTGGGCATGTTCCTCGGAGCCTACGTCTATAAACACGTCTAGCAGGGTGCTGAAAAATTCCGCCAGCGGCGTTCTCGGCTCTTTGTCTGGCTCACGTACTCACTCGTACGCTCCGCCCACCAAAGTGCCTGCGGCCTTGCTGGTCGGGCCTTTTTGAACACCCTGCCATCTTCGATTG
>JBDSHB010000081.1:0-3487 GCA_039918695.1 Nitrospirales bacterium
TCCAGGAGTCTTCTGATCTTGGTGTGATACTTGATCCGGCCAAACCCTTCACTCGACACCGAGCGGATGAAATTAAACCATTTGGGAATCCAGCCACGATTCAGCATCACCCGTTTGACAATCATCGACCAGGAAAACGCATGGCGGGAGAGATCCACAACATGATCATAAAATTCCGGCCAGGCGTAATGCTTGGGACGCACATTCATGGCATGATTGTTATCGAGGGAAAAAAAGGGAAAGGGCAACACCCGCCCGTCCCGTTGCAATTCCCGATTAAACGGTGCGGCTTGGCCAAATGCCGTAAGCAAGGAGAATGCGGGGAAGGCTCCTGGTGCTAGATCACAAAATTGTTTGGTGAGGTCAAAGGGTTCCGGACCCCGATCGGAATCCAACCCCAACACGAAATTGACCTGGACATAGGGGATATAACGGAGAATCAGATTGATATGATCCGCCACCTGCTTCACTTTGTCATGTCCTGTGTGGCGCCCTGTCCGGGATTTATCGCCCAAGTCGTACCATGACTCAATCCCAGGCAAAATCGCCTTGAATCCATTGTGCTTTAATCGTTTCAGATGAGGTTCGGACAGAAGCGACAACGTACTTTCGGCAATGAAGTCAATACTGTTTGGCGGAATGGCCGTTTCAATGGCATTCATATATTCCTGAAACCGCACCCAGAAATTCGGGTCGTGCCAGGCCACAATCGGTCGTTTCAACTTTGTGCGAAGAAATTTGAGATCCTCGCTGATCTGTTCAAAGGACAAGGGCTGATAGTCGACATTGGCGTCCACGCAAAACCCGCAGGTATAGGGACACCCCATACTGCCGATCATCGGCACGACTTTAAATGAGGTGGGCGCCTTGGCAATGGTCGGCTCAACGAATTTCCAGCGTTCCTTCACTCCCGGCAACTCCGTGGGCTGGCGGGCCGCTGCGAGCTGGACCCCAAGAGGACGATGCTGCGCACAATCCACCAGAATATCCTGAATCAGGGTTTTGTCGGTAAATCCCACCACATAATCAAAATACTTGGCCGCATCTTGCGGATAGCTCCGCGCATGCGGGCCGCCTAACACCGTCACGGCCCCGCGTGATCGAAACATCTGACTAATCGCATAGGCGGTCAGCGCCGATCGGGTAAACGCGCCGATGAACACAATATCCGTCTCGTCCAATAATTCTTGTTGAAGATCTTCCCGTCCGGTGTAACACACAAACCGCACTTGATGGCCTAATTCCTCGCACCAGGCTCCGACGACCTGCGGCATAATGCTCGCAAGATTTTGATTCATCACCCGGGTATGGAGAGAATTTGTGGGACCTTTGGTGACCAGGTCCAATATCGTCACCCGCCGTGGGCGCATTCACAACCTCCTAAAATGGGATGACCGAAAAACGTAGCAGAGGGGGGAAAGTGGAGTCTCCTAGAACGCATTCACCGTAAAGGAAATCCAGCAATGAGGTCAAGGAAAACCAGTTGCATTAGGACTGATCTTCCTGTACGGTTTTGTAAGAATCGACCGTCTTGCAGGATCCAAGCCATTCTCCGGCTGTTCTGGCCGGTGTCGTAGCCCAAATCTCCTCAGACCGGCCTCGATACGCAACCTCAGCAATGGACAATGTCGTCCGTGCTGCGTCTGGTTGCGCCTAACAAAGGGAACGACTCTCATGCCGAATCAAAAACGCCGAAAAGACCTTCGCAACGTCGCCATCATCGCTCACGTCGATCATGGCAAAACAACTTTAGTGGACGCCCTGCTGAGGCAAACCGGCGCGCATATATTCAAAGAAGGCGAAGCCGTCATTATGGATTCGAATCCATTGGAGAAAGAACGCGGGATTACTATTTTTTCGAAAAATGCATCCCTCCTCTATAAGGATACCCGCATCAATCTGGTTGATACGCCCGGCCATGCTGACTTTGGTAGTGAGGTCGAGCGAATTTTGCGAATGGTGGACGGCGTGCTCTTGCTCGTGGACGCCTTTGATGGCCCGATGCCCCAAACCAAATTCGTCCTTAAAAAATCCTTAGAACTGCATCTCAAACCCATCGTGGTAATCAACAAAATCGATCGGCCCAGCGCCAGGCCTGAAGAAATCGTGAATCAGACCTTTGATTTGTTTTGCGAACTCAACGCGACCGACGAACAATTAGATTTCCCCATTGTCTACGCCTCCGGCAAAGAAGGCATCTCCACGCTGGATCTGAGTGATCCTGCCGTCGACATGAAGCCCTTATTGGACACCATCATCCATCGGGTCTTGCCGCCAGTGGCTGATCCTGAGCAACCATTTCAAATGCTGGTGACCATGTTGGAATACGACTCCTATATCGGTCGTGTGGCTGTGGGACGGATTGTTCATGGCATGATTGAAGTGGGCAATCAGATCGTGGCCGTCAAACGGGATGGCACCGTTTCCCGAGGCAAGGTTACCAAGCTCCTGGCCTATCAGGGTCTCACCCGGGTCGAAACCGATTCCGCTCAAGCCGGGGACATTATTTCCCTGGCCGGACATCAAGATGTTCGGGTGGGAGAAACCTTAGCCTCTCCTCAAAACCCGACTGCCTTACCGACCGTCAACGTTGATGAACCGACGATTTCCATGAACTTCTCTCATAACACCAGCCCCTTGGCCGGAAAAGACGGGGGGCGCTTCCTCACGTCGCGACACATTCGGGAGCGCCTGGCTCACGAAGCCATGATGAATGTGGGAATTAAAGTGGAGGAGGCCGACGGTGGCGAGCGATTTACCGTCTCGGGACGAGGCGAACTCCATTTGTCCATTTTAATCGAAACCATGCGTCGGGAAGGGTTTGAAGTAGAAGTATCTCCCCCCAAAGTCATTTACAAAGAGATGGAGGGCGAAACGCTGGAACCCGTTGAACTCGTGGTCATTGAGGTGGATCCCGGTTATCAGGGTTCGGTCATCGAAGCGCTCGGCAGCCGGAAAGCCGAAATGAAAGACCTGCGGATCAGCGCGGTCGGCACCGTCCGCATGGAATTCCACATTGCCTCGCGTGCCCTTTTAGGATTTCGCGGGGAATTATTGAGGATGACCAGAGGAAGCGGAGTCATGTCACAAATTTTCTATGAATACCAGCCCTTTAAAGGAGAGATTCCTCATCGTTCGACTGGAGTGCTCATTGCTCATGGTCCTGGACAAGCCGTGGCCTATGGCCTCTGGGGTCTTCAAGACCGTGGAGAAATTTTCCTCCATCCTGGAGTCGATATTTACGAGGGCATGCTGGTTGGGGTCAACAACAAAGGCAACGACCTCGTCGTGAATGCCCTTCGCGAGAAAAAGCTCACCAATATTCGAGCGTCTGGAACCGATGAAGCCATTCACCTCATTCCGCCACGGGAAATGACTCTGGAGTTTGCCTTAGAATTCATCGAAGATGATGAACTGGTCGAAGTGACTCCAAAAAATGTGCGCCTGCGGAAGCGCTACCTCACCGACAACGAGCGCCGCTCCGCTC
>JBDSHB010000082.1:0-3635 GCA_039918695.1 Nitrospirales bacterium
GAAAACGTATACCGCACGATTTTCTGAGATTCTTCCGAACGTGGAGATCATTCGCGTGCAATTTGATCAATACAGCTCGAACCACATCGGCTTCGCCATGGAAGCCCATGACAAAACCCTGACTAAAATCCCTGAAATGCTAGAAAGCACAAAGGTCATTTCTGAAAAACTCAGACATGATTGGATGGCGCAAGACAAAGCCTATCAGGATACCGAAAAAGCCAAAAAGGTACCGCCTCCTGCCCCCGCAAAAGTTGCAGCGCCTGCGAAAGAAGCGATTTCGGCAACATAATCACCGACCGCTTCACTATTAAAAAACCCAGGGCACAAAAGCGCCCTTCGCTTTTGGGTGTGATCAACATTGCTTTCCCCCCTCTGCCAAGAAAATGCAGAGGGGGAAAAGCTTCAAGATTTCTCCATCCTCGAACTAAAGAATTCCGAAAGAGGGCCGGATTAAGCCGGTTGCACCCTGCAGGACCTTGCTATCAAGGCTGGGAAAATCTGGCAATAGTCATGGCGTTAACCATTAGGGTTTGATTCACCTTGGTCAAATGAACGAACTATTTTTTCCGAAACGTAATATGATCTTTATACTCCTGAATCGCCGCGCCCAACGCCTTCGAACCTAAAGAAATATTGGCCTCCAGTGCATCTTCTACCGCTTCATCATCAATCATCACTTCATAGCATTCGTGTTGATTGGTGAGCACCATGCCCTTCTCCGTTTGCCGGGGCATATAGATTTCCGTCCACACTTCCTTTTCCACCAAACACACATCCCGAAACCGTTCATACAAAAGCTGCAACCGTTCTTGATCAGAAATTACGAGCGGATTACTTTCCATAGCCATACATCTCCCTTCACATCGTCAACAGTGGTTCTTTTTCTACTCCGCTCTGATCAAACTCGTCAAGTGGGCAGTTGAATATTTCAAATCTTTGTCCTATTCATTCACATATAAGTGGCTCAGACCCATTGAACGGAAAGAATTACGTGTTCAAAAATATGAGCCAAGTCCTGCCCTGAGTCATGGCGAAGGGAAGGCCGCAGCCACTTTGACGGGCGGGGAGCGTACGGAGGAGTACCTGAGCACGGCCAAGAGGCGACCTGCCTGCGCGCTTGCGCATCGAAGCGCTTCATCGCTTAGATGCGAAGCCGCTCCCGCAAAGGCAGGGAACGCTGCTGGCGGCATTTTTCAAGATTTACTCAAGTGGATCGCGGTCTATCTTCCGAAAACGGATACCCAGGGGTCACGGTCAAGAACCCAGAGATAAAAAAACGTGCCCAGCCAGCCATGATAAAGCCCCAGCGGCCAAAGATTCCGATCACGGACATAGAACGGAATAAAAAAGCAGGCCATAAGGCCGGTGGCCAGCATCAGCCACCCATCGGGGAAATGAACCACGGCAAATAGAATCACCCCAATGGGAATGGCCAACAACAGCCCATGCTGAGGAAAAATTTTGATGAGATTATCGACACCCAGGGCCTGCACAAGAAACTGTTGAAGGATTCCCCATAAAGGATAGAGGAACAGCAGAAACAGCATATGGCCTTGCCAGAGCTCTCGACCGGTCACTACGCCATACCAGGCCATGACTAACCCCGACCCGGCAAATAACACTGATGGCCAAATAAAGGCTTCTCGAAGATTGTCGGTGCGAAACCCCCAACTCCTCCACTTCGTCGGATTTTGCCAAACTTGCCAGAGAATATAGCCCATCCAACTGATGCTGGCCAAGGCTATAAAAAGTCCCTTTGCATCAAGACTTTTAAATACAGGATGCAGCAGCCCTGTTAAGACAACCGCAGAGAATTCCCAGGAATTGCCAACCCGATCATCGGGAGAAATTTTCAGATGACCTCTCCCACACGAATTACAGGGTATAGGTCGAGGAGCCTTTGAGAAAGGCCAAGGAGGGATCCTGAGGGGAAACCGAAATGACGGGACAACCATCCAGGTAATGATCCGTAACGAAGCCCAATGCCTCAGACTCATAAGGAAATAACCGGACCACCGCAACAACCGTCTTTCCCAAGGTAGGAAAAACCAATTGGACATCTTGGGGTCGTTGCGTTTTCAGGGTTTTGGTCAGAGCTTTTTTCAAACTTCGGGCTGAATCTTTAGGTAAGATCTCATTAATGGTCCGCCCAAGCAGATGCTCTCCACCTAAAAGATGTTGACAGGGAACAGGGAAAAAACAATCCCGATAGATTCCATGTTCATCCCAGCGAAAGATTTTATGGGGAACAAACGAGACATGATCCCCTGAAAAAATCCTGTTCAGAAACTCTTTCCACATAGCCTTCGACCAACGTTCTCTGGACATGGAACCCTCCCTGGTTTCTATCCATTTTCCCTATCATAGAGATGGTTCTCCCACCAATATTTCGGCGCTCTTTAAAAGAGTAAATAAGAGTTCCCACCTCATGCACAACTAGGGATATTCCTAGTTATTCCGGTGAAAACCCCTAGTGCCCTGTCTACTGTATTAAAAAAGGAACGATTAATACAATTTGCTCTCTCCTCTTTGCCTAAAACTTAGGCAGTTTTCCTAATTCAATGAGAAGGCTGGGGTCGACACCTGTCAGACCTTGGATATCGACGATACCGCCCTACAGTGTTATCTGATTCACTAAAAAACTGTCGCAATCCCGGGGAAATAAATCCACGGTCTGGACAGCCCGATAGCAAGCGGAGTAACAGCCCGGCAATAACCGGGTTACCTGTTAGAGGCAATAGGTCCGCAGGGGAGGAAATCCATTAAACCCCACAGACGCATAACTGCTGGTAGAGGCGCCGGCGCTTAAAATTTCGATTCGATCACCGATGGCCAAATCCAGGGGCAACTCATAGGACGTTTTTTCATATAACACGTCTGCGCTGTCACAGGTGGGGCCAGCCAATATCACCGGTCCCGTTGGCCCCTCACGGAGGGTGCGGAGACGATACTTTATACATTCATCCATCGTTTCAGCCAAACCGCCAAACTTACCGATATCGAGGTACACCCATCGCCGGACATCTTCGCGGGATTTATGGGAAACCAGGATCACCTCACTCTGGATAATTCCCGCATCCGCCACCAGAAACCGCCCGGGTTCAATCATCAGTTGAGGGGATGTGATACCAAAGGATTCCTGTAGAGCCTGTTGAATGGTTTGGGCATAATGCGAAAATGGCCGGAGGGTCGCTTGGTACGAAGCCGGTAGTCCTCCGCCAATATTAATCCATTTCAGCTCAAGATCCTGTCGCCTCAATTGGCGATACAATTCCGCTGCCTGCTGCATGGGCTCGACCCATTGCTGTGGATCGGTTTGTTGAGACCCCACATGGAACGTCACTCCCAGGGGATTCAACCCGAGGTCACGACTGTGGAGGAGCAATTCATACGCCATGGCCAGGTCACAGCCGAATTTTTTAGAAAGAGGCCAATCCGCATTTTTCCCTTGGCTCAAAACTCGACATTGCACTCCGGCACCAGGCGCCTGTCTACCCAATTTTTCGAGTTCGGCCACACTGTCAAAAGCAAAGAGTCTAACCCCACAGGCAAAAGCATACGCAATATCCACCTCTTTTTTGACCGTGTTCCCATACGACAGCCACGTGGCCGGCACCCCGAGAGACAAACAC
>JBDSHB010000083.1:0-5172 GCA_039918695.1 Nitrospirales bacterium
GGCCCATTATGAGCCTTATCTAGGTGTCCGTAAAAGCAGGGCAGAACCCCGACTACTTGGAAACTCCAAGGACGTAGCCTTGTGAAGCAGTCCGCTGATGGGTTTGGGTTCAACAGAGGATGGCGAGTCCTAGGAGGTCATGAAGCCTCTTGGGTGGCTATTGTAGATTCATGGGGTCAGAAGGGCTGGCAAGGTACCGATAAAGGTCTAGATAGTGCCTTCATACCTGTAACACATTCCGATTTCTTGTCGGGCTTATCCCTATCATCCTTCTTTGCTTCCTCAACTATCTTCTTCACATCCTCACTCGCTCGTGGCTTCTGGTCGGTCTCCTTTGCCACTGGTGTAGGCTGGTTTCCTTCCTTCGGCGATTGCTCCGCAGCCAGCACCGAATGTAACCCAATCAAGAATATTCCAAGACTAACGAAGATCATGAAGCACAGTAGCAGAGATTTAAGCATGGTCAGTCCCTCCTGTGGGATTCAACCTTGCCTACCTAGGAAATTAATGTCAACTTTTTGAACGCCAGAGTAGCACCTCCACCGTAGCAGGGACCGTAGCAGCCCGTGAATACCGGCTGTTTACAGTGCTGAGACGTGAGGTCTGGAGCGTGGTTACGTAGTAGTGCTGGTATCCCCAACGGGACCCGTCGAACCAGGGAACACGTAGAGAACATCCCCTTAGCTTCAACATTGAGCTTTTGGTGGACGCCGCATGATCCACCGACGCCCCCTCCCCAGCCGTCGTAACCACATCACACAGAAAGTCCGGATCGCTGGTCAGCGCACGCTCTACCTGAGCATCCATGACGACGAGCAGGCGGCAGAAATCTTTCTCCGCCTGAAAGGGCCTGACTGTTCTTCTGAATTGATTGGTCTCTACGACATTATTGCCCGACTGATGAGTCTAAGCCCGCAGTACGGCCTCCGGCATGAGAAGATCGGCGATCTCCTCGCTGGGGCCAAGTCTGCTCCATGCGGCTGGCACTTTGGAGGCTCAGTGCTGAAGGCAGCGGACCTGAACAGCCCACAGACCCTGGAGGCCTGAACGATGAACGCGATCACACTGACAGGTAACCGAGCGAGAGTCCGTCGATATCGTGCTGTTCACCGACACTTTGACTATGTGCCCAGCCCAGATGTGCTGCCGATCATTGAGCACCACCTGAACATTGGAACAGATTGTTGTGTGGCTGGTGTGATTGATTACCTGATTCATTCTGGGCAACGGGCCATTACCGGAAATGGGGGGCAGTGATGGGACGATGCCGAGGCTTCTGGCCTCCTGCGACGTGTCAGCAATGCGGGAAGGCGCCCTTGTTGGGTCAGTCCTTGCTGCCGAGCGACAAATGGCGCTGTCTGGACTGCCTGCAAAACCAAATTCCCGGGAAGGATATGATCTCGAAATCCATGCATAAAACGCTCGACTACGCAGAGGAGCTTCGAGCCGCCGTCACTGAACCCGAGGGCTCGAATGCAGAGGGTATGCGTAATCAAGCCGAGTGGTCGAAAATAATGTCGGCGGAACTCCGGAAGCAGGTGACGGCCCGCGCTAGACACGTCCCACAGGTCAACGGGGAGGTGTTGCCTCGACCAGAAGAGCAACCCTTATATATCACCATGGCAGTGCCAGACCTGGCGGCAGTCGAAGCCTCGCTGGAACGAAGTCGTTTGCCCTTGATTACGGAATCGATGCGGTGGCGATGGCGCTCGATGCGTCGGCTTCCATTGAGGCTGCGAACAGCCTGGAAAAGATGCTGGCGCATCAGCTGGCCGTCGCGCACAAAAACGCCATGGAACAGATTGGGCGAGCCCATGGCGCGTGTGCGCCAGACATAGAAATCAAACGACTCAATGTAGCCACGCGATTCATATCGGTTTTTCAACAGGGACTACTGACTTTGAAGAAGCTCCGGCAGGGTGGACGGCAACATATCACCGTGCAGTACGTCAACGTGAGCCATGGAAGTCAGGCGGTCATCGGGAGCGTGGAGAATGGGCGAGAGGGGCAACGAGGCAGCGGTGGGCGCAGAGCAAAAGAGCGGCCTCTTCACCGAACCAAAATGAGATCGAATGGGTGCGAGCGGATCAGATCGCCACATACCACTTACCCGCTTCGCTTGCGCCACCCCCACGGCGGCACTGGATGCGGATCGGCTATAGCCTTTCCTCTGTTCTCGTCCAACTTTTCTAATCCTTCCAGCACCTCCAGGTGCATACTTCCGATGCCACAGCGTTGCTTGACCAGTTTCTGATTGAGGTACCCCCTCGTCCGGGGGGTGGTTGATCCACATCTAGGGTATTTTCTCAGAAATTGGTCCGATTCAATATGACTGCCACCACGGACAGCTTTCCCTCGGTGGATATTTCTGGCTGCAACAGCTACAAAACCCGACGGAAGATGGAGAATCTAGCATGCACACGAGTTACACAGATCGTTTTGGTAAAAACAGCGGGCTCCTTCATGCATACGCAGACGATAATTCCCCACGCGCATCGGAAATCAAACCTTTGTACGATGTGATGAATCTCCAGGAAACTCACACGGTTTTAAATGTACCGTTCGAAGGTAATTTGGTCACGAAATTTCTCCCGCATGTAGAGATAACGCTGGCTGATTTTGTGGTTCCAGACTCTTTAAAAGACCGGAATATTGTCAAGACAGACTATAATCTCGCTGGTGTACCCAACGCCTATTTTGACGTAGTTCTATCCATGGCAGGAATCCATCATCTCGATAATGATGAACAACTTCAATTTCTTACTGCAACAAGAAAAGTGCTAAAAACACACGGACGGTTGCTCATGGCCGAGGTGAAAGATGACTCTCGCACAAGTCACTTTCTCGACCAATTCGTCGGAAAATATACGGGTACTGGGCACACCGGAAACTATTTAAAAGAAGACTTTGTCAGCGTAGTTGCTCTTGCTGGATACGACACCATCAAACGAGAGACAATAGTTTGCCCTTGGGTATTTGCGAACGAAGATCATCTATTCAATTGGATGAGCAAGTTTTTTGGCTTATCAAACATTTCGAAGAAGATTTTATTATCTCAAGTGAGAGAAATTCTAGGGCTAAAGAGTGAGAATGAGGTCTTAACAGCCAATTGGGAATTGGATTTTATTTTTGCCAAGAGTTAAAGAATACCTCTGAAAACTTCTTTTCCCCGCCAGCGGGGGAAAACTGTCCTATCCCTCCTGCGGGCAAATTAGTCAATTCCCCAAAAAGTACCCGTTCACCATCGGTGTAAAAGTCTACCCTTATATAACTGAATTCTCCGGAGAGAATTCTTGAGCTTTTCAAAAGGCTGTTTAGAAACCCCCAGGATTTTGGTTCGAACGCATTCAATGGATAACCCAAGCTCACTCCTAATGGAGATTTGTTTGCATCGAAAGATTGGCGTTCTTTAGTCTTTCGATCGATCAAGCTAATAATTTTCGGTTCTCCGCGCATGCAATGAACTGATCCTTCAATTGCGAAAGTGTCGTCTATATATGTTTCAACGATTATTTTCTTTTCAAGGTTCGCGTAGTTCTTCTCTAGGTCCTCTAGAAAGTAGTCTTCTTTAAGAAAATATTTAATTGTTTTTTTTGCTTTATCGTAATCAGATTTCGAAAACGCCAAGACAATCTTGCCGCTGCTATGTGTTGGTTTGATCACTGCTGGATATGTGGCCGGGAGGTAAGTTTCAACTTCCTCTAACGTCCGCAAAATACAGACAGTGACTGGAGTTGTTCCGGCGCCCAGTTTCTTTTCTACATAGATTTTGGCGAATTCTTTATCGGTAATGAATTTTCGTAAAGGGAGCTCAAGTTCTGAGCCGGCTTTTAGCTGGAACAAAAAGTCGTTGAATAATGTATTTGGTCTAATTGGAAGTCTCTTGTGTACCTCCAAGAACTGAAAAAATTGCCTTAAATATAGTACAACTGTAAATATCAGAGGGTAAGCCCTCATGCGGTACAGCTTGAGCGCAGCTCGTTCAAAAAATTTGCGTAAAAGGCTTGCGATCTTTCCGGTGGAGCCACGATAAAATTGAATCATAAAGGGCCTGGAGCCTCGCAGGGAGGCGCATTGTAGGAGGAGACTAAGGAAATCGCAAGGTGGGTCAGTTCCAAGTACTGAGTAGTTACATTTTGACTGTGGCCATCACTGTGCCCGCGAGGGTCTGTCTACCACCTGCCCCCACCCAACGCAAACCCACTAGACAACAAAAACCACTTAGTAATCAGTAACGATGTCAGGTCGAGATTGAACGACAAGGAAACGCGCTATTGATCCTATTTTTTCCGCCACCTCCCATGACGGCACCGGTTGCAGATGAATTCACAAGCCTTGCTTCGCCTCCCGTGCCGACTGTCCTAGCCGTTTTAGCTCTGTGTCCAAAGCGCATACTCCCGATACCACCAGCACCAGCCTTGCTTCACAAGTTCCTGATTCAGGTCCATCCGACCGGGAAGAATCACATTTCCAAGGACGCGGTTGTACCTGTCTAGGCCGCGTGTCTGGACGGTGACTTCCTTTCCAAAGGCGAGTGCTGAGGCGGCCTGCTTCGCTCGCTAACCGAAAGCCTGGCTTTTCTCAGGGCAGTCGATCCCACTGTGACGGATACGGTCATCATGGTGCCCGTTCAAGACTTCGATAGTGTCGCCGTCAAGGACGCCGGTCACATTGCCAGTGACGATACCGGCCAGAGCGGACCCTGTGAAATAGAGCGTGAGCGTGAAGAACGCGATGAGGCGACAGCGTATCGGGCCGCATGGTAGCAGCTCATCGTTCCCAGCGAAAGGGCGCTCCTATCTGGCTCCATTACCAACTAGGCCTCTACCTAGTTTCGAGGTTTCTGAAGAGCGTATCGTTCCTGATGCTACCTCGTGACTTTCGGTATGCGGTGCGGGTCTTATACCTGTGGCAGGGTGAAACGATTTCCCCGGACACCCATCGAGCGAATCGACGAGTTCGTTAAACGCGAAGCCGATAGAAATTATGCCTGTCGCTCCACTTTTATTCATATACCTGTACTTGGAAGACGTAGTCTTGGAAGGAATATGGAGATATTGTTCAGCTGGCTCGGACATGATTTGGCCGACTTCTTCTCTTGTCATTCCCCGCACCAGATATGTACATTTCTTCTCTAAGGCACGGGCTAGCTCATCTTCCTTCGCCAACCTG
>JBDSHB010000084.1:0-3921 GCA_039918695.1 Nitrospirales bacterium
AAGCCGTGTATACGTGAGCCCGAGTGAAAAACATCGACAAGGATTTTGGTATAGCCCGACCACATCCCATTCAGCAGTCAGTCCTGTCCGGAAGTCATGATACCACTTGGTGCCCAAGGTCACACCATGTGGCAACCGCACTCCACCCCCGGTTGTCAGATAGAGGATTTCCTGGGCCGGAGCTAAGACCTCATTAAACGACACCGGGTTCCAAATATCTCCCCGACGGACTCTCGACCCTTCTCTCGCGTACCGTTGCCCCACGGTCACATACCACGTCTGTTGGCTTTGGAGGAGCACGTCGGTGTTCATCTGAGAAAAATATTTCCTGTTCGGATCGTAGAAGGCATCCACCCTCAGATCGAATGCCGAGATGAATGCTGAGGAATTCAGCGGTGAATGAAAGTGCCCCCTTGTCCAGATATCCGAAAATCTGGAGGCCAAGGGCGGCGGACTGGCCACATGATAACTTTGGGCAAATAACAGATCCAACCAGGGATTGGAATTCCCGCCACCAATTTGGCTCAGACGATTTTTCAAGGAATAGGTGACCAGACTCTTTTGAATCAAATCATCCACTGCATCAACCTGAACTAATTCCGCTTGTTTCGTCTGTGGCACATACTCATAAATCACATTCGGTTGTATAGAATGCCGGATCCAATTCCCCTCGCCGAGGGAAAACCGTTTCGACATATTCGAGAACAATTCAGCGCCAGCCCAAAAGGTTTCACGATGTTGCGCTGATTTGTCGGTGAGACCTCGGGTATAGCTCACTTCACGAAATTTGAACTGAGGACGAAATCCCAACGTATTTCCTAAATGGAGCCCTTCCATCGAAAGCCCCGGCAACACGTCGAGACGACCAACATCGAATCCCGTCTGCCTGTGAAATTGGACCGCGGTCGTTTCCGCAGTCAGCGATATGGGACTGCCCAAGACACTGGGATTCACGAACCGATGCCCGATTTCAGGTAACCGCTGAAAGGTCGTATTGCCGCCCGTGCTTAACGGCTGAATATATTGACCTGAGAGATACAGCGCTCCATGATCAAGTCGTTGCAAAAGGGTGAGATTCGATTCTTGACTGGGTAAAGCCCGTTGAGTCCCGGAACTGCTGAAATTTTGCAAGAGCGTTCGATCACTTGAAAAGTTGGCCCGCATGCGTAAAGACAAATCAGGATTAAATTGCTGAACATGAGCCCCTCGAACTTCAGCTCGCCCACGATTTTGCTGGGTATCATAGAGCGAGCGTATTAACCATTCTCCCTTTGTGAGCCGATTCCACACATAGCGATATTCCAGATCCGCACCTCCTCCACGCGCCGTTAGTATTTGCGGGGAAATGGTTAAATCACTACTTGGATTGATGGCCCAAAAATACCCCTGCCGATACTGGTACCCGAAATTAGTATTGTATCCGGTCGTAGGAAACAAGAATCCGCTTTTTCGAGAAGCGCCCAGCGGATATCGAAAGGTGGGAAGCGGGATCACCGGCACATCGTTGACATTGAACCACACGCCTTTCCCAAACAAACTGTCCTCATATTCCACATCCATATCATGAAAGTTAAATCGCCAGGCCGGAATCTTGCCATCCTGGACATCGCAATTGGTAAAGGAACCCTCCTTGACCCGATAATGGGTTTCGGAAAACCGCTGAAGCCGTCGCCCCGTCACAAAGGAATTTTGTTCCTTCGAAAAAATATTTCCATTGGTGATCACACCGGCTTCGGTATTGAGATTGAGCTCAAGCGTTTCCGACCAAATATCGGTCTGGGTATCTCGTAAATGCACATGCCCACGTGCCTTCAAAAGCCCCGTGAGTTTTTGAAGCGTGGCTTCATCCGCATTCAGATGAATGGGACCACGTATAATATCTACCGCCCCGGTAGCGTGATATTCTTCCCGATCACGATTATAGTCAATCCGGTCGGCATTAATGGCGACGGGAGTTCCCTCTGAAGTTGGTTCGGCAGGCACCTCCTGAGATGAGGTATTTGCGGAGAGTCCCCCGGATTCCCCAGGGGGAGAATCCGGTTGTCCTAACACAGTTTCTCCCGCTGCCAACATCGTAAAAAAAATGAATAGACCGACCAACAACCCATGAGATCGGCGCGAGAGAACACACCGGCCTCCACCCACGCCCGCACCAGTCACGTTGGGAAACCCGGCTGAGTGAGCCGATTGAGTACCTCCCCAACCAGAAATAACGACCCGGTGACACAAATGACGTCTGAGGGATTTGCCAATTCCTTTGCTTGCCAAACAGCCTCCCATGAATCGGCATGGAGATATGGAATCAGATCTTCGCGATCAATAGCGTGCTTGAGCTCATCCACCGATGCCGCTCTTTCCATCCGTGGCTGGGTGAGAATCAGGTGGTCAACAAGAGGAAGAAGAACACGCAGAAATCCTTGAAGGTTTTTGTCACGCATCATCCCAACCACCAAAATGAGTTTTCGTCCCGCGCCATCATGAATTTGTGAGTGGAGAAAGTCAAATAACACGTGGGCACCGGCAAGGTTGTGCGCCCCATCCACAATTAAAAGAGGATTTCGATTCACGACCTCTAACCGACCTCTCCATTTGACACCCTGCAAACCAATCCGGATAGCCGTCTGCGAAACAGGGAAGATGCCATCGACGCCAGTCTCCAATACCGCCAGCGCATTCGTGGCGTTGACCATCTGATGACGGCCGAGCAAATTGGTCTGTATGTCCGGAATCGTCCATCCCAGCCCTTGATAGGTAAAAGTCGTCGCACTGGTTTCCAGAAAGGAAAACTCCTGTCCCATCCGAAACCATGGCGCCAACCACTTCCGGGCCCGAGTCTCAAATATCTGGGCAATATCCTCCGGCATCGGACCCAACACAATCGGAGCATTTTGCTTAATAATCCCGGCTTTCTCCTGCGCAATCATCTGAAGAGAGTCCCCTAGATACGCTTCATGATCGAAGCCAATTCCCGTAATCAGGACACCGATGGGGTTTAATACATTCGTCGCATCAAAGCGCCCCCCCATGCCAACCTCTACTACAGCAATGTCGACTTGTTCATTCCTAAAGTGCAAAAAGGCCAGTGCGGTCGTGATTTCAAAAAAAGTAAGTGCGGTGAGGGAATTGGCCGTACGCCGAATCTGCCCGATCAAGCCACAGACAGCCTCTTCAGAAATGTCTGCTCCCTGAACCCGAATGCGTTCGCGGAAATCAATCAAATGAGGTGAGGTATACAGTCCGACACGATAGCCGCTTGATTGAAGAATCGCAGCCACCATGGCCGATGAAGACCCCTTCCCGTTCGTGCCGGCAACATGAAGCGTGGCGTACCTGTGCTGAGGATTGTCCAACCGGTCAAGAATATCCGTAATGGCCTCCAATCCTAGCTTAATACCAAATCGGTGCAAGGAAAAGAGAAAGTCGAGGGTTTCTATATACGTAGCCACAGGAATCTAAACTCGGCGGGAGACAATAAAGGGAAGGGGATTTCTATCAATAATAACTACAATGTATGGCTCTCACCATTATCGAGCGCATCGTCAAGCCTGTTGAGATCCACAGGGTACAAGGTGAGCCGGACCATTCAGCGGTTACACAGAAGTGGAAGAGACTTTTGTCACACAATGCGCAAGCAACGTTTCCAGAGTTGCCTTGAGGATTTTTCGTTCCACGATATGATCAACCATGCCATGTTCCAATAAAAACTCAGCACGTTGGAAGCCTTCCGGCAAATGTTCTTTGATCGTTTGTTCAATGACCCGCGGGCCGGCAAACCCAATCAGCGCCTTCGGCTCCGCCAGAATGATATCCCCTAACATCCCGACACTGGCGGTAACCCCTCCAAATGTCGGATCCGTTAACAGGACAACAAAGGGAATTCGAGCCTCTTGTAATTTCGCCAAGGCTGATGCCGTTTTCGCC
>JBDSHB010000085.1:0-4551 GCA_039918695.1 Nitrospirales bacterium
TACGATAAATTCCCCTCCTCCCCTCATTTTTTCATACCCCCATGTAGTACAATAGGCCACCGGTCACAAATCAAGCAGGTGGACCATCCCCCTCTTAGCCAACTCAGAATACCCTTCTCCATCGAGCAAACCTTCGTCAGGTCTGTACTTGATGGGATATTTTATATGGGCTATTGCAGTTTCATAATCTTTATTAACGGGGGCGTCAGTAATGAGAATCTTGTTAGCTGGTATGGTCGCAATGTTCTTGATGTTCCCCCTGCATGTTGCAGCGGGTTTCACATTCGAGCAGGTGGTGCAGAAAGCGAAAATTTTAGCGGACAAACCATATGAAGCCCCTCAACTTGTCCCAAAAATCATGCGGGAAATTGCCTATGAGGCCTATCAAGGGATCCGGTTTAATCCTGACCACAGTCTGTGGAAAGAGAGTCAATCGAATTTTCAAGTCATGTTTCTTACTCCGGGGTTGCATTACACCCACCCGGTGACACTCAACGTCATCGAAGCCGAAGGTCCACGCCCGCTGGTTTTCAAGAAAACCGAATTTGTCTTTGCCGACCCCGAAATAGAAAAACGGGTGCCCGCCGATGTCGGGTTTGCCGGCTTTAAGGTGACCTTCCCCTTAAAAAACAAAAATGAGCAAAATCAGTTTATGGTCTTCGCGGGAGCGAGCTATTTTCGGGGCGTCGGGAAGGAAAACGTGTTTGGGTTATCAGGACGAGGTCTGGCCATTGATACGGGACTCCCCAGCGGGGAGGTCTTCCCTTCATTCACGGACTTCTGGCTGGTACGCCCGTCCCCAGATGCAAAAGAGATGGTGATCTATGGATTGCTGGACAGCATCAGCCTCACTGGGGCATATGAGTTCATCATTGCACCCGGCAGCCAGACGAAGATCAAGGTGCGCACCAAACTCTTCCCCAGAAAGCCTATTCAGTTATTGGGTATTGCCCCACTGACCAGCATGTTCTTTTATGGAGAAAATACACCTCGACCAATTGGAGAATGGCGGCAGGAAGTCCATGATTCGGACGGATTGCAGATTCATGATGGCTTCACCCGTGAATGGTTGTGGCGACCCTTGATGAATCCTGCCAACCTGGAAATGGATTTTTTTAGCACGGACAATGTGCAAGGATTCGGTTTAATGCAACGTGAGGAAAAATTTTCCGGCTACGAAGATCTGGGCGCACATTATGAACAACGTCCAAGCGCGTGGATCGAACCACAGGGTGACTGGGGGCAGGGAAAGGTGGTGCTCGTCCAACTGCCCACCCCCAATCAAACGCATGACAACATTGTGGCGTTTTGGACCCCCGTAGCGCCCGTGACCCGCGAAACCCCTTTAGAGATGGCCTATGATGTGAGTTTTGGAAAGGCCAATCTCTCACAAAATTCGTTGGGAACCGTGGTCAACACCTTTATCGGGGATGGGAATCGTATCGGTGGGGGAAATGTTCCGCAGGCCTATCGTATCATTATCGACTTTGCCGGGGGCCCACTGAGTAAAATGCCTGCCGATTCTCCCATCAGTGGCCAGGTCACGGTGTTGGACAATAGCGACATCCTTGAGCATTTCGTGGAATATCATGAACAGATAAAAGGCTGGCGATTATCTATCCTTGCCAAACCTCAAGACAAAAAGCCTCTTCATTTGCGGGCATTTCTCAAAACAGATACGACAGCTTTAACCGAAACCTGGACTTACCGCCTGCCCATGAATAACCAGATTCTGGCACAAGAAAAAGAATAATGGCCCGATCGGTTGCCGAACATACCCTCTCACGAGCCTGCGATTATCTCTCGGCTATGGGAGTAGAATTAACCCGCGAAGTCACGCTGCGGGCTCTCACCCTGGTTGAAGCCGGACTGGCCTCAGAGCAGGAAGATCCAGTGCAATTTGTGATGACAAGAATCCATGACCACTTTGCCCTTCAGAATCCTGATCTTCCCACCACCGCTCCACCGATCACACGCGGCAGCATGAGTTTTAAACTATGAAAAATCGTGAAGCCACAATCGCCGAGGCCCAGCATTCGCTTGCCACCTCCAAACGAGTAAGCTGGCGGATCGCCGCAGGGCTCCGGCGTGCCCTATTGACCGTCTTAGTCCTCATTCAAGCATTTGTGGCCTCTTCTTATATGACGGCCATCCTTCCCTATCACGGGGGGAATTTGCTGGAGATGGCGATTATTGCCCTGTTTTTTGTGCTATTCGTCTGGATTTCCGTTGGATTTTGGATTGGCATGTTCGGATTTGTCCTCCGGTGTTTCGGCGGTGATCGATTTTCCCCACTGGGACGCCATACCGCTGCAGAGTTAAGTACTCAACCCCTCTCACGGACAGCGGTGGTCATGCCGATCTACCACGAACCCATTCAACGGACATTCGGCGGGCTTCGCGCGATGTATCGCTCATTAGAACAAACCGGACAGATTGACCATTTTGACTTTTTCATTCTTTCCGACAGCCGCAATCCAGATGTGTGGTTGGCTGAACAAGCCGCCTGGCATCGATTATGTACCGAATTGGGAGCGGGCGAACATCTGTTTTATCGGCGCCGGTCTCTGAACCAACATTATAAAAGTGGCAATATTGCGGACTTTCTTCGCCGCTGGGGTTCCGGCTATGAGTATATGATCGTCCTCGATGCGGATAGTCTCATGGGGGGATCCACCCTGGTCACGATGGTGCAACTCATGCAGGCTCAACCTCAAACAGGCATTCTGCAAACCAGCCCCACCTTAATCAATGCCCGTTCAATGTTTGCACGGGTCCAGCAATTCGCCAATCATATCTACGGCCCGCTGTTTACGACAGGCCTTGCCTCCCTGCAGCTTGGGGAAGCGGTCTACTGGGGCCATAACGCCATTCTTCGCACACAAGCGTTTATGGAACATGCCGGCCTGAAGCGGCTTCCCGGACCGGGACTTTTTCATGGCCCTATCCTCAGTCATGATTTTGTGGAAGCGTCATTTATGGGACGTGGCGGGTATGAGGTCTGGCTGGAACCGGAACTCTCTCACAGCTATGAAGAATCCCCTCCCACCCTTGTGGATGACTTGCAACGCGATAAACGCTGGGCCAAGGGCAATTTACAGCACATCTGGCTCATGCTGTTTGAACCTGGCTTGCGGCCTGCTCACCGCATGGCCTTTTTGAACGGGATTATGTCCTACCTGGCCTCCCCGTTATGGTTAATTTTTTTGGTATTAACAACGATCGAGGCCGCACGGCTGGTGCTATATCCCATTAATTACTTTCCGGAACCTCATAGCCTCTTTCCCCATTGGCCTGAATGGAATCCGGAATGGGCCATCATTCTGGCCAGCAGCACCTTGTTCCTGCTGTTTCTGCCAAAATTTCTGGCGGTGATCGATGTCATCCGATGTCGACGGGGCAAACAACACGGTGGCATCATTCGCCTCCTGATGAGTGTCTTACTGGAAATAGTGGTGTCCACTCTCCTCGCGCCCATTCGCATGCTAGCCCATAGCCGTTTTGTCGTGGAAGCCCTGCTTAATACAACATTACGTTGGGCCGGCCAGAATCGGACGGATGAAACCGGCTGGTCAGCCGCCATATTAAATCAGGCACCGGGAACACTGATTGCGGGATCCTGGGCCGCATTCGCTTTCTGGCTTGATCAGATGTTTTTTTTCTGGTCTCTCCCGGTCGCAGGACCACTCGTGTTTGCCGCACCCACTTCCGTCTTTCTCAGTCGGGTGGGACCAGGTGAACGACTGAAGCGCTGGGGATTTTTACAAGTTCCTGAGGAACGTCATGGCTCACCGTTGCTGGATGATGTCTATGCCAGGACCTATCCTCAATTGGAGACGTACACTGAACGATCTTCTCCCGCCATACAGGCTATCCTGGATCCGGTGCTGAACCAGGTACATCAAGCCATGGCTCATGCGCATCGAGGTGGCAAAAAACAGGAAATGATCCTCGCGCTCCGAAAACGATGCTTTCAACATGGCCCGCACACCCTCACGCAAAAAGAACTCTGTCACCTGGTGCGCGATCGCGCCAGCTTGCAATGGCTGCACGAGCAGGCCTGGCAGGCTCAACCTGATTCCTACTGGGGCAAAGCCCTTCAGCATCATTTTCAACACTAAACGAATTTGACCAGCACTTAACCATCCCTCGACTATCCACCGCCATGGCATCTGTCTACCTCAGCACTGCGCTTATCCGCCACTAACCATTTTCATGAAAAGCCATCCGACGAGTTATGAGGTGTGGGAATACCGATAGAGAGTTTTGATGGACTGAATCCCATCTCTCCAACCAATTTTTTTCCCCTCCGCTTTACTTCTGGGAAAATAAGAAATCGGCACCTCCGTCACGCGCCAATTCTTCTGAGCCACTTTCAGTGTGAGCTCCAATTCCAAGTCAAACCCAGATTCTTCGAGCGAGAGATCTTTTAAGACTTCCTGTTTAAACACTTTGTACCCGGTCCATACATCCGTCAAAGATAAACCCGTCGCAGCATTGGTTAACGCGGTGAAAAGCTTGTTACCCAGATAGGAGACGAGTGGCCAATTC
>JBDSHB010000086.1:0-6334 GCA_039918695.1 Nitrospirales bacterium
ACTCTCCTCGAGAAACCCAACGTCAACGATTTCGTGAACAAATTGCCCTAGCGCAATCACTCACCCTTCCCCTGGTGATTCACACACGTGAGGCGCAGGAGGATACGATGGCCATCCTGCAAGAAGAACATGCCGAGAAGGTGGGCGGCGTCTTTCATTGTTTTTCGGAGGATCTGGCCTTTGCCAAACGGGCCTTGGACCTGGGGTTTTATCTCTCATTTTCAGGAATCATCACCTTTCGCAATGCCTCTCGGTTACATGAAGTGATTCGCATGGTCCCCGATGACCGGTTGCTCATTGAAACCGATGCCCCCTACCTGACTCCCGTCCCGTTTCGAGGAAAACGTAACGAATCGGCCTATGTCACCTACGTGGCAAAACAGATTGCGGAAATTAAATATGGGGACTCTGAAACAGGATTGGCTCGTGTGGCCGAACTGACAACCAATAATGCCTGTCAGCTCTTTAAAATTTCTTCATGATCCGATTACGTTGACGCAACTTCTTGGGAAGTTTTCGGGGATTGCCCTTCTTCTCTTTAGATCGGACCGGCTCCTCATCATCTTCCTTGGGAGAGGGTCCCCCTCGGGATCGACTCACCGCTGACCCTTGAGGACCTGAAGAAGCCAGGCGTGTGACAAATTCTTGTGACCTGATCGAAAACGCCCCAAAAGCTTTTGCAACAGAAATCACTTCAAGATCCGATGAGACGACCGCAGCCCCTTTTCCATGGGTCCGGATAAAATCTTGAATTACCCCATCTGCCTTTTCGCCCTGAGCGGTATAAATGACCGTCACACCCTCACGATGAATGACCTGCCGACTCATTTCGGATTGTTGCCAGGCATCAAAAACTAAGGTGATCAGAGTGCGGAGTTTATGCCCATACAGGCCTACACGCACAATAAATTCTTCTCGGTGATGCTCCCCCTGTTCAACGACTCGATGCGGGGGGAGCCCCATGGCGCCCAACACATTATATCCATCAATGATCAAATGTTTCGGTGCCACTGTGATTCCTTCATGGTGCGAGGCATAATCCGGCCATAATGATTGAGTCTACCCGCAATCCAACCCGATTCGAAAGCGCTTCTTCCCTTGACAAGAAGGCGATCTTCTGCGAAAAAAGAGAAGAATGGTTTAATACCTATGCCTTTCACCCGAATGATATCCCTTTATTCCTGCATCGGTATGTTGATCCTGTCAGCGTCTTTTCCCCTGCCTGCGGGAGCGACAGAATTTCGACCTTTCTCCGGGAACGAAACTCACCCACTGATTCATCTTATTGCACAATCACCACCGCCAACCTCCATCCGCAATATTCGTGCTCATCGCCATAAACAGTATACCCGTGTTGTGTTAGATCTGACTCGCGCCGTCCATCCAGCTCCTCAAGAGCATCAAACGGCCACAACATTTCAATTGGAACTTCCCAACACGCAATTGGCCAAGTCTACGGTCGCCAAATCAACGACAGACTCATTTCCCTTACAATTGGACCTTTCCACAACTTCTTCTGGATCCATTCTTCTATCCATACCCATTGACGGTTGGAAACATTATAAGTGGTATGTCCTCAACAATCCTGCTCGCGTCGTTCTTGATTTGTATCCCCTAGCTGAGGCGGCAGTTGTCATCAAGGCGCCACCAAGTAGCACACCAGCCTCTCCAGTGGTTCCTCCGCCAACTCCCGCACCGCCCATCATAAAAAAGAATCTGGTGATCGTGATTGATCCGGGACACGGAGGAAAAGACCCCGGGGCCTTGGGTCGCAAAGGCACAAGGGAAAAGGATGTCGTCTTACATATTGCGAATCATTTGCGAGATCTGCTGGCCAAGGAAGGATCCACGAAAGTCTTCATGACCAGAGAAACGGATGTCTTCATCGAATTGGAAGACCGGGCCACATTCGCGAATACACACAAAGCGGATCTCTTTGTCTCGATCCACATTAACTCCCATCCTCAAGCTTCCGTGAAAGGGATGGAACTCTACCATTTTGGTGAAGCCAGTGACCCCCGAGCACTTGCCGTCGCTGCACGGGAAAATGGCACACCTCTTGAAAAAAATGCGGCACCCTGGCAATTTATACTTGCCGACAAACTTAACGACAAAAAAATTGATGATTCCCGGGAGTTAGCATGGACAACTAAAAATTCCCTGGTGAAATTCTTGGATGCCTTTTATAAAATCAAAGATCATGGGATCAAAACAGCTCCATTTTTTGTGCTGCGAATGACCACCATGCCTGCCATATTGGCAGAGATTGCCTTTATCTCCAACCCTACGGAAGAAAAGCTATTACAAAGCTCAACCTATCAAAAGCGAGTGGCCGAGGGAATATTTAACGGACTTCAATCCTATATTACCCCGTCACAAACCGCTTCTCGATAGCCAGAACAGTCTTCGACTTCTTCAATGGGCTGTTCTGATCTCCTGTTTATCATGATTACCCCGCTCATCCCTTGGTAACGCAGGAGCCCGTTTCGTCAACTCCATCCCCCTTTAATCATGACCACCATTAAACTGACGATCGAATATGACGGCACGGCTTACGCTGGATGGCAACGTCAACCTAATCAGCCGACGATTCAGGCAGCCGTTGAAACCGCGCTTACACGCATCACACAACAACAGATTTCTATCATCGCCGCGGGACGAACGGATGCCGGCGTCCATGCCCGCGGTCAAGTCGCCAGCTTCCAATCTGACAAATCCATTCCGGTTGATAAATGGAGACTTGCGCTCAACAGCGCGCTCCCGCACGACATTTCTGTGGTGTCGAGTGAACAGGTTTCTGAAACATTTCATGCTCGCTATAGCGCAAAAGAGAAATTATATGAGTATCGAATCTCCAGGCATCCGGCCCGCCCAGCCATTGATCGCAATCGAGTCTGGCACTTACCTTACGACCTGGATACCCAGGCCATTCGACACGCCATGTCTGGATTTATTGGTCGACATGACTTCACCTCCTTCCAAGGCCCACGTGCGAGTACCTCGGATCCCATGTGCGTCGTGTCCCAAGTTTCCCTCACTGCGGATCTTATGACCCTAACCATTCAGATTCAGGCCAATCGATTCCTGAAGCAAATGGTTCGAACGATTATTGGAACACTGACCGAAGTCGGACGACACAAAAGATCACCGGACTCGGTTACAGACATTCTTCAGGCTAAGGACCGACGTGCTGCAGGAGAAACCGCCCCTCCCCAAGGGCTCTACCTCCTTCACGTGTGGTACTAACAAGAGTGTTGAAACATGCCGCCATCTGGGTTCTCGCCATTTGGCCCTAGTCGCGTACTACTCTGCTCCGCCCGTCCACGTATCTGCGGCCTTTCCTGCGAGAAGCCTCAGGACAGAACTGGACGACCCTTTTGGAATACCCCATCATTTTCCTTGTTTTACTTTCGACCACTCAATTGCTGTGGTACAAAGGAAATATTTCAAATGGCATTCTTGATATACTGAAAAGTAAGACTTAAAAATTTCAACTTACTGGATAACCTCCATGACCATTGACCTTGCTCCAGAGTTCAACCATCCAACATTCCGCTTGGCCGTAGCCCAATTCGATCAGGCTGCCCACCATATGAATCTGGACTCAGGATTGCTTGAGCGACTCAAAGCCCCTCAACGTTCTCTCTGCGTCAGTGTCCCTGTCCGAATGGATAACGGACAGGTTCAAGTCTTTCGTGGCTATCGGGTGCATCATGATGTAGCCCGCGGCCCCACAAAAGGCGGCATTCGTTACCATCCCGACGTCAGCCTTGGGGAAGTCGCGGCCTTGGCAATGTGGATGACCTGGAAAACGGCGTTGGCAGGGTTGCCATTTGGTGGAGCAAAAGGGGGTGTCGCCGTCAATCCTTCAATGCTTTCACCGGCTGAGTTGGAAGGTGTGACCCGCCGTTATATTGCAGAAATCTTTCCTTTATTGGGCCCGGACAAGGACATCCCCGCTCCGGATATTGGGACAAATCAGCAAGTCATGGGGTGGGTCATGGATACCTACAGTCAGCAGGTTGGGTTTACCGTCCGTGGCGTGGTCACCGGGAAACCAATTTCGATTGGAGGTACCCTGGGCCGGGAGGAGGCGACCGGGCGTGGAGTAGTGGATATCACGTTGGAAGTCCTACGTCATTTTGGTCTGTCCACTTCAGACACGACTGCGGTCATTCAAGGATTTGGGAACGTCGGATCCCATACTGCACGAATTCTTCATCAGGAAGGCGTAAAAATACTGGCAATCAGCGATCAGTTGGGCGGGCTGTATAACAAAAATGGTCTGGACATCCCAGGAATTCTCTCTCACTTGGCTACCGAGAAAGCGTCGATTCCTTCTCTCACGCAATTTGGTGAACAGATTATTAACGAAGATTTACTCCTGCTACCCTGCCATGTGCTCATTCCGGCGGCAGTGTCTGAACAAATCACGGTCAACAATGCTTCACGCATTCAATGCCAGTACCTGATCGAGGCAGCCAACGGCCCAACAACTCTTGAGGCAGATGCCATTTTGAGGGAACGAGGGATTTTTGTGGTTCCGGATATTCTTGCCAATGCCGGCGGAGTTATCGTCTCGTATTTTGAATGGGTTCAGGACGCCCAACGTTTTTCGTGGCAGGAATCAGATATTCACAGCCGGCTTAAGAATATCATTACCGCAGCTTTTCACCGTATTCTCAACCATGCACAGGAGAAAAAGCTGACAATGAGAACGGCCGCTTTAATTGCAGGAATTCATGAAGTCGCTCAAGCCCACCAATGTCGAGGATTGTACCCCTAAGCTCATACATTCTGAATCCTGGCGAGTGGAATCCTTAAGGGAGTTCTCCACCATAGATCTTCATGACGGTTGAGAGAAATTCTAGAGCCTGCGGTCTCGGCCGTTGAAAGGAATTTCTTCCAATAATGGACCCGAATCCTCCACCATCCCGTATTCCTCTGGCTTCATCAAAAATTTTCTGATCTTCCCCTTTGGCCCCGCCCGAAAAGATGACAATACGCCGTCCCTGAAAGGTACTCTGCACCACATGGCGGATACGTTCAGCTGGCGTGCTAATGGGAATCTTTTCGGCTTCATAGACTTTTTTAGCCGCTGCCTGTTCTATATGATTTGATGGCACCTTCACTTTGACGATGTGGGCCCCGAGTTGGGCGGCAATTTGTGCAGCATAGGCGACAACATCAATACCCGTCTCCCCTTCTTTGCTCAGTCCCGCACCTCGAGGATACGACCATACAACCACCGCCAATCCATGGGATTTGGCCTCTTGAGCAATTTCCCGCAAATGGTTATACATTTCCTGGCTATGAGCAGACCCTGGATAAATCGTATATCCCACCGCACAGCATCCTAACCGCAGGGCATCATGAACACTCCCGGTAATGGCGGAATTAGGATCTTTGCCCTCAAACAGCGAATCATTATTGTTCAATTTCAGTATAAGGGGAATTTGACCGGCATATTCTGCCGCACCGGCCTCTAGAAATCCGAGAGGAGCTGCGTAAGCATTACATCCGGCATCAATGCCAAGCTGGAAATGGTAGTGAGGATCATACCCTGCAGGATTGACCGCAAAACTTCTGGCTGGACCATGCTCAAAGCCTTGATCCACGGGCAAAATCACTAATCGCCCAGTCCCGGCCAACCGTCCCGTCATCAAGAGACGGGCAATATTTGCAAGCACTCCAGGGACATTGCCCTCATAATTTCGTAATATTTCCTTGACACGAGGCGTGATTACGTTGGGTTCCTTCACAAAAATTCCCTCCCTTTCAACATAGTATTTTCTCTTTGCTCAGACCCTCGCCTGTAGTGTAGAAGACCTCACGGCCTAAGACAATAACGACAATTCCCTCACATCCCTTACGATCGCTTTTCAGACTGTTCCACCTTTTTTCTTAGCGCAATGAGTTCTTGTTCCATCGCATCAAACCGTTCAGCAATCGGATCTGAAATATTAGCATGATCCATGGTCGCCTCTGGCACCCGGTCTCCAATGGTTTTGATAATACGGCCAGGTATTCCAATGACCGTTGAATTCGAAGGCACTGACCGAAGAACCACCGAATTGGCTCCAATTTTGACAAAATCCCCGATTGTAATATTCCCCAGCACTTTTGCTCCGGCTCCGACAACGACATGATTACCCAATGTCGGATGGCGTTTACCCCGTTCTTTACCGGTTCCTCCGAGTGTTACGCCTTGAAAGAGGGTGACAGAGTCACCAATGACCGCAGTCTCGCCAATCACCACTCCCATCCCATGGTCAATAAAAAATCCTCGTCCGATCTGAGCGCCGGGATGAATTTCTATACCGGTCACCCACCG
>JBDSHB010000087.1:0-3324 GCA_039918695.1 Nitrospirales bacterium
ACTCCGAAGAACAGACTCAGCGTAACCATCATGAACCCGGCAATCCCGCCTCTGATTACCGTGATCCATTGTCCCCAGTGGGAGCCTGAGAGGCTCCCACTGGATGCGGTATTTTTTTGTCTCTTCGAGATACACAATCTCATCCGCATATTTTCTCCTTACGGTTTGATATACACATATCCTGCGCGTTGAAGATCGGCAATACGCTTCACGGCAACCGGATGCTCGGTGGGTGTGAACCCGGCCACCAATTTCTCAAGCGGTGTCCCATACAGTTTCATCGAGACCTGACACATTTCGGCCTTGATACCCTTGTCAATGACCACCTTCAATTTATCTTTCAACTCCTGATCGACCGTGTCGCTCTCAAATAACTTCAAGGCCGGACCATGCACGACCAGCACCAGGTCAATTTTGTCTGGTCCGCCTTCGGCTTCGATGTGCTTGTTAATCAGGGCCATCGTGTATTTGGCGAGAGCCGGGTCGTTACTATCCAGGTGATACAACACTTTCACTTTGTCCTGGCCCGGTGTCATATCTGCCAGAACCAAACCGGGACTCAGAATAAGTCCATACACACAAGCAAACACCAACGCCGAGAGCATCAGGAACGGCTTAGGAATGAAATTCAGCATGACGGCCTCCTTGGATTGAACAGTGGATGAGAACAGGCTCCGTTTGGGAGTCTTCATCGTCTGAGGCTATTGTGAACGAATTGAGATGAAAGCGGTAGGTGTGAACACCAGGAGTCGGGCGACTATTCCGCCCTTATCCGAATAGGGGTAAATGCCCCTATTGGAAGTATTGAAAAATCTTACTTTGAGTCTCCCCTTAGGGGCTCCTTTATGAGACTGTTGAATATTGAAAAAATTTTTGTTGCTTCATCAGCTTAGGAGTCACCGAGGCTCACCAGAAAAAAACAATTGAGTGTTCAAAACTTGTCCTGAGCTTTGCCGAAGGAGGGCACGTCCAGTCCTGCCCTGAGGCCCCTCGAAGGGAAGGCCGCAGCCGCTTAGACGAGCGGAGCATACGGAGGAGTACGTGAGCACGGCCAAGAGGCGAGAACGCCGCTGGCGGCATTTTTCAACATTCCCTCTATGGGGAAAACCGGCGGACGAACTCTGCCGCAGCCTGAGAGCGGCGGGTCACCTGCAGTTTCTGGAATATATTCTCAAGATAATGGCCGACGGTTTTATCGCTCAGGTCGAGTGCTACGGCAATTTCCTTATTGGTTTTTCCTTCGGCCACCAGTGTTAATACCTTCATTTCCTGAGGAGCCAACGATTCTTTCTTGCCGTCAGGGGAAGGGATGGAGAGATGCTGTATCTTGGTGAGTACCCGTTCTGTGGTGGCAGGATCGAGAATGGATTTCCCCTCAGCTACGGTTTGTACCGCTCGGACTAATTCTTCTCCGCTGATTTCTTTCAACAGAAAGCCTTTTGCCCCTGCCATGATGGTAGCCATCACGGCTTGATCGTCGGCAAAGGACGTCAAAAACAACACCCGGGTTTCAGGAGAGGCATTCCGAATCTCACGACAGGCGTCGATACCGCTTCCGTCCGGCAGACGGACATCCATGAGCACCACATCGGGATGAAGCCGGTCGGCTTCTGAGACCGCCGCAGCCCTGGTACCGGCTTCACCAACGACCTGAATGTTCTCTGTGTCGGTAAAGAGCGTTTTCAGCCCCAGGCGAAGCACCTCATGATCATCGACCAGTAAAAGACGGATGATGTGTATATTACGCCCGGGCATGGCTCCCTTTCTTGGCAATTTCAAAAACAATTCGAGTCCCACGGTGAGGTTTCGACCACACCTGAAAATACGCTCCCAGACGCTTAGCGCGTGCGGCCATATTTTTCAATCCGTGAACCCCCTCATACGTATTCCCAAGATCAAAACCCAGACCATTGTCCGTCACTTCAAGACACACGGTCTTCTCCCGCGCCTGAAGGGACACCGTGCCTGACGTGGCGTGTGCATGCCGCACACTGTTGCTGATGGATTCTTTCACCACAAAGAGCAGGTGGGTGGCTTCCTCCGGCGTGAGCAAATCGGCCGCCTCCTGATCGATCTGCAGGTGGAAGGGCAGGTTCTGGGATTTTTCCACGGTCTGCACAAGCGTGCGCATCTCTTCTACCCATTGCTGTCCATTCAGGCATTCTGGTTCAAGACCATTAATATGTCGGCGCAGGTCTTGAATCACGAATTTGAGCTCCATCAATACATCACTGATCCCGGTGTGAGCTTCTTTGGGGTTCTGTGTAATGAGCCGTTGACACCGTTCCAAATTCAGCCTCAGCGCAAATGTCGATTGAATGACTCCGTCATGAAGATCCTGGGCCATACGTTCCCGGTCTTCCAAGACCGCCCGGAGCTGTTGTTCACTGCGGCGACTGGCTTGTTCAGCCTGTTTGGTCTGGATCAATGATGTCCGTAACTCAGAGACCGTGGCCAGATACCCTCGCCCGACATACCCCAGGACTAAAAAATACGCCATCAACCGCAGGAAATGCCAAAACCACCATCGACTGCCCCAAATCACGGAATAGGTAAACATCAATTCCGCAAGGCCGAACATGAGCGCCAATGAGGCAAAGAGGAAATCTTCCGATCGACCCGAGTGTCGGTAATCCAAAAAGAAGCGAAGCGATCCGGCGAAAAACAACATGCTCGCAAAACTTTTGGGAGCAACAGCGGCTGGCGTGAATGCCCCTTCACGAACCATCACGGGTAAATATTGCGGAAATCCAATCGTCCATAAGCCCAGGGCAAGGGCTCCGCCAGTCATCACCCACGGCATCCATCTAATCGTTGTGTGATGTTTTCCCGTTGCAGAGAGCCACATCAGCCCGAACCCCAAGCCGCCCAATAAACTCGCACTGCCCCGCAATAAGACAAATCCATTCCCCGGTATCGATACCGCGTGAAAGACTTCAAGAATGCCCATCCCGAGAAAGCCACCGGCGATGGGATAAAACTTCTGATTGGTGTGTTCAGCGGTCCTTTGAAGCGACACAATTCCCATGGAAATGGCGGCCAATCCGCCGACCGTTTCCAATGTAGAATGAAGGGGCTCATGGGGCCAGCGCCACCCCGGCCAGACACCCGGAAGGAGGATGCCCGTCACCAAAGCAGCGATACCGCCCCCACCAACCATAAGATACAGGGTGAAAGGTTTCATGTATTCGTTCCGCAATCCTCTTCTCAGGCGTTCCCGCCGAACGGCCTATCCCCCTGATGAGCGAGATCAAGCCTAATCAAGACATCGGGGATAAGGCTTTGTCTTCACGAATCCCCCATGTTCTGACATTCACCAAAGGC
>JBDSHB010000088.1:0-2712 GCA_039918695.1 Nitrospirales bacterium
GCAAGTGCCGGTACAGTTCTTTGCTTTCCATCGCTTGCCTCCTGTTCAAGAGAGAAGCGAGAGAGTAGCGCTAACCCACGGAAAAGTCCGATGAACCAAAAAAATCGACTGCCTAATACGAATAGGCTCTTTACAAGGAAGGAGTCTCGAATATGATCATCATCCTCTTCATCATCCTGCGGACTTCTCACTATCATGGTTCAGCTCTGCGGCCTTCTTAGCATCTGCTGACCTAGGGTTTTTCCCGGGTATTGTGAGGTTTTATTGTGTATGATAGATTGATGTGGCCTTTAAAATTTGTAGATCAATGTAAAATGAACTACAATTCTTTGAAAGTATGAACAAGAGGTTTCCCGGATTTTAAAGATCGCTCTCACTCACCAAACACAATTGTATTCTGATGACACTCACTTCCCTACCAAATCTCCGGTTTAAAGCGAATATCGCCCCTCTCATTTTTCTGGTGCTAGTGAGTCTTGCTGGATCGGGGTGTACGGACTCAAAGGACGAAACAGATAAACAGGAACAACCAGTGGCTCGGGTTCAGGAACCTGCAGTGAGCCCACCCAAATCATCCGTTCTTCAAAAAGAGGAAAAGGTGACTCTGGCCGATATCAAATCGGATCCAATAAGACTTCAGGCCCAGGAGCAATTAACGCAGGGAAATGAAGCCGTTGAAAAAGCTGAACAACTCCTTCGTCGAGCTCCTATGGGCAAGGAATCGGACCTGGCGTTATCCGCTTTGCAGCGGAACCTGGATTCGGCTCGAAACCTTCTTCGAACCGGTCAAACTCATTTCGATGAAAAGAAATTTGAAATGGCCCAAACTCAAGCCCACCAAGCCACGGAAAAAGCTTCGGCCGTGTATGAGCACATTGAGCAGGCCATCAGTGCGGTTAACGTGGATTCCCGATAGCTTGACGGCTTTTGAGGTCAATCCGGTCTCTGGTGGTGATGTCCCATCATGGCTCCCGACAACCGAGATCTTCAGTTTCCCTGGAAGACATTCGAAACTCTCAAAACCACCGGTTCCATAGTTTTCGGGGCGGCGGTAGCTTGGGGAGTATTGATGCTTCCCCTCCTCGTTATCCTTGCTTCACCATTCCTGAATGCTTTCCCATCCATTCCGTTATCCATACCCTTCCTCCAGATTCCTCAGAGTCTTTCCCAAGATGGGCCTCTCTTCGATAAGCCGGCACACACGCCCCAGACCCTTTTTCATGAAATTGAATCCTCGCCTTCCCAACTACTTCAAACCGCCTCCAATCGCTCGCCGAATCAAAAGTCCGCGTCCACGCAGGCGAAAATATCCATTCTTGTGGATATTTCCCGACATCGGCTTTTCGTAAAGGAGGGCGATCACATTCTGCATGAGGCCATTGCTTCAACCGGCAGAGGAAACATCTTAACGGATCCCAGAAATCCGGAAAGAACATGGACATTCGAAACTCCCAAGGGAACGTTCAGCATTGAGAGCAAGTTAGAAAAACCCGTGTGGATTCGTCCCGATTGGGCCTTTATCGAACAAGGCGATCCGGTCCCAGGAAAGATGGTTGATCGATTAAAGCCTGGAGTACTCGGACACTATGCATTGGGTTTTGGCAATGGATATTTCATTCATGGAGCCTTGTACCTAAATTTATTAGGACAGGATGTCACCCACGGATGCATCCAACTACATCCTAAAGATCTTCAATTTGTGTTTGAAACAGTCCCAATGGGAACCCCGATTACCATCATCTAAAGAAATCCTGGACTTATCTTCCTCCTGTTTCCGTCTGTGTTCGAGGTGGATGCACCGTTCACGTCTATAGCTCACCAGGGGTTTTTTCAGTTCGATCCCAATACTGTTCACTTAGATATTTTCGGTGGTTGAATGGATGGCGTCCCGTCCATGTGCGCAACGGGCGGTCTCGGACGTTTGTCCGGTGCGTATGGCGAGTATCGGCGTTTCACCATCCTCGGCTTGATTGTTCCACGACTGGATTCACACCACAGGTGCGCCGTCGCCTCAAACAGCCGCCGATACCATGTGTTTTGACGCACAGGGGGGAATGGCCCCAGATTGAGGCAGGGTTCGACGCACTAACTGCACCGTGGCCGTAAACGATATCGTGCGGTCGGGGATGTCGGCCTGGGTGGCCCCTTGATACATCAACCAGCGCACGGCATAGTGGGCCATCACCCACCCGTAGAACTCTTGACGCACCAACTCCGGCGTTTTACTGCGCAGGACGCGACGACGTTGTCCCAGGTGCGTCTTCAGCTCATCAAACACCAATTCCACCTCCCAGCGCTCGTGATACAGCTGAGCCAGGTCCTGGGCGGGGGCGGATTGGGCATCCAGCAACGTGGTGACAAGACGGTACATTGGTTCGCTCTTGGGCCCCTGCGGTAAGACATACTCAATCACCCTGATGGTGATCCCCTCGATTCCCTTTCTTCTGGCACGTTCACTGGGGTACAGACGGCTCAGGTACGAGCCATCGTCCAACAGCTGTTCAACCGGAAGGATCAAGCTCTTCGGCATGCGCCAGAGCAGTTGCGCCCCGGTCTGAAGGCCTGCTCGCCAATGGGCGTACCCGACAAAACCGCGATCGGCCATGCAGAGCATGTCGGGCGTGAGGCTCCGCAACAAGGGCGCCGCCACCTCCCATTCGGCCTGTTTATAGGCCCCCAATTCGGCATCCAAAATGGCATGACTGGCACATT
>JBDSHB010000089.1:0-2944 GCA_039918695.1 Nitrospirales bacterium
AAATAGGCAGGCCGGGGGTTAAAGCCGCACAACTTCGGACTGTTCTCGAACGGGAGTTTGATGTTGTGAACTTTCACAACATCTCACTGATCGGAGGGCCCGGTGTGCTTCAAATGAGCCGTGCACCTGTGACGCTGTATACCTTGCACGAACATTGGCTTCTCTGTCCGATGCACATCTTTTGGAAAAACGATCAACGAGCATGCGATAGCCCACAGTGTATTCGCTGCTGCATTCGTTCTGGCGTACCGCCTCAACTCTGGCGATACACCGGTCTCATTGAGCGAAGCTTGGTCAATGTTGATGCCCTCGTTGCGCCGAGTGAATACACGGCAGAACGGCATAAAGCTCTCGGACAGACGCCACCAATTCATGTCTTGCCAACCTTCTCCAGGTTGGCCCCGGAATTGAATGGGAATGCCATCCCTCAAGAACGCATATGTTTTTTGTACGTGGGCCGGGTCACGGCCTCGAAAGGCATTGCCATCCTTCTGAAAGAATTTGCGGGAATCAGCCAATATGATCTCCTGGTTGTTGGAGGTGGAGACTTACTGCCCACGCTTCAACGGCAATATGCCGAGCAACGTCACATTCAGTTCCTAGGCCCTCTATCCGAAGAACAACTCGGGCCATTGTATCAACAGGCCACGGCCCTGGTTCTCCCCTCACTCGCACCGGAGGTTTTCCCCTTGAGCATCCTGGAAGCCTTTGCCCATGGCACACCAGCCATCGTTCATAATGCTGGGGGGAGCCGTGAAGCCATTGATAAGACAGGTGGGGGGGTGGTGTATAACTCTCCTGAGGAGTTGCATGCCGCCCTTACTTTGCTGGCAAAGGACCTTCAGCTTCGTAAGACTCTCGGACAACGGGCGCGTGCAGGGTATGAACAATTTTATTCAAAGAAACAACATCTGGAACGCTATCTCCAACTTATCCAAGAAATAGGGAAGAAAAATGGGATCATCCTTCATTAATTTGGCAATGAAACACCAATGATGAGCAACGACAACCCACGAAAGGAATCTTCCGGCCCGAGGGGGTATCCCATTCTCGGCCACATCCCAGCTTTTCTTTGGGATAGACTCCGGTTTCTTTCAGGGTGTGCGGCTGAATATGGGGATGTGGTGAAATTGAAGATCGGAGAACTCACCTTCCTACTGAACAATCCTGAAGACATTAAGTATGTGTTGGTTACACATTCCGACAACTTTGACAAGGGGCCACGTCTCACGAGTTCAAGAGGCAAGCGGTTATCCGGCGAAGGTTTGCTGACCAGCCTGGGGTCGACCCACCTCAGGCAACGAAAGATGATGCAACCCGTGTTTTATCGAACATCGATTAAGGCCTTCGCCGAGACCATAACCCATGGAGTCGAAAAGAGGCTTGCCAGATGGAAAAGCGGGACCGAATTGGATATCGGGGATGAGATGTTGGCCCTGGCTCAACACAATATTATCAAAACCGTCTTTGGTCCAGACTTTGAAGATGTGTCCGGCGAGTTGGCTAGAGCCATTACCATCAGAAAAAAGTATGTTGAACATGTGCATTTTTCACTGCTGCCGTTTTCCGAATACCTTCCTCCAAAGTTAAGGCGTGAATATCAGCAGGCGAGGGAGCGAATCGATGCTACTATTACCCGCGAGATTGACAAGCGCCGCGCCGCCCCTGAGCCTTCTCACGATATGTTATCCCTTCTCATGCATGCCAAATATGATGATGGGACCGGGATGACTGACAAACAAATCCGTGACGAATTTTTGACCCTCTTTAGTGCAGGCTATGAAACGATCGGGGAAGCCCTAACCTGGACCTGGTATCTTCTCTCCCAGCATCCGGTAGTAGAAGGCAGATTTCTCGACGAACTGCGCGAAGTGTTGCGCGGTCGTGTCCCCGATTCTGATGATGTGTCCAAGCTTCCGTATACCGCCATGATCTTAGCTGAATCGATGCGTCTCTACCCGCCAACCTGGATCTTTATCCGAATGGCTCGACAAGAGGCTGTCCTTCCAAGCGGCTTCACCATTCCTAAGGGTTCAAAGCTGTACCTTTGTCAGTATGTCATGCATCGGAATGCCCGGTATTGGCCAAATCCTGAATGCTTTGACCCGGAACGATTCGCCGAGCCAGCAAAAAAAGCACGACCCCAATTTGCGTATTTTCCGTTCGGAGGAGGTAACCGGGTCTGTATAGGGGAAGCCTTTGCCAAAATGGAATGCATTTTAGCGCTGGCCTCTATCGCTCAGCGGTTCGCTCTCACATTAGTACCTGGGCAGACGGTTGTGCCGAAGCCTCACATGACTTTGCGTCCACGAAACGGGATCATGATGCGTATACACACGAGGAATGAGCATTAGGGAGCGTGATGCTTGAGGTAGCCCCGCTGATATCGATTGTGATTCCTACACGGCATCGCCCTGATTTAGTCGTGCGAGCCGTACGAAGTGCGTTGGGCCAGACCCACCAGGCTCTTGAGGTGATTGTTGTCGTCGACGGTCCCGATGACCTAACGGTAGAGTCTCTTGGTGACATACAGGATTCCCGATTACGAACCAAAGTTTTGCCCCACACTCATGGCTCTGCGGAGGCTCGCAATGAAGGAGTCAAAGAAGCACGAGGTCGATGGGTCGCGTTCCTGGATGATGACGATGAATGGCTGTCCCAAAAGCTCTCCAGGCAGCTTCAAGTAGCGCAACGGTCCTCCCATCGATATCCGATTATCGGATGTCGTCTGATTGTGCGCCATCAAATGGGGGATTTAGTATGGCCGACCAGACTTCCTAAGCCGAATGAGCCTATGAGCGAATACCTGTTTTGCCGGACGAAACTTTTCGGAGGAGAGGGGATTTTACAAACTTCCGCCATATTTACCGCCAAAGCACTTTTAAAGATTGTTCCCTTTAGAAAGCAAGCTCAGAGACATGACGATATTGATTGGGTTCTCCGG
>JBDSHB010000090.1:0-3039 GCA_039918695.1 Nitrospirales bacterium
TCTTGTGGGGGGTTACTGGGTGATGCAAGAGGTCGACGTCGGAGAGGTCTTCCGTCCTGACCGAATCGCCGAATGGCTTTCACAGGCGGGACCCTTGGCGCCCATTGTGTTTATGGGCTTGATGGCCCTCGCGGTGGTTATCAGCCCCATCCCAAGCTTGCCCTTGGACATTGCCGCAGGCGCGGCATTCGGGCCATTACTCGGAGCCACGTATGCCGTTATTGGAGCGGAAATTGGTGCCATCACAAGCTTTTTCATTGGTCGAGCGTTGGGCCGGGAAGTGTTGACTAGCCTGCTGCATATCAACGTGACCTTCTGCGAAAAATGCTCGGACAAGCATCTGGCCATCTTCGTGTTTCTGTCCCGTTTGGTTCCCATCTTTTCCTTCGACCTGATCAGCTATGGCGCCGGGCTGACCAACATGTCCATTCGTGTCTTTGCTCTTGTCACCCTCGTGGGGATGATCCCACCCACCCTGGCGCTCACCTATGCCGGAAGCTATGTGGGTTCGGGCACGTGGCTGACCGTCCCGCTGGGACTCACGATGGTGGCATTGCTTCTTCTCATTCCCACACTTGCTCTCCGATATCCCAATTCCCGCTTTGTGAAGCTCTTGCAAGGGAAGGCCTCAGTTTCAACTCCCGTTCCTCTCCCCGTTCAAATACCAAAGTCGACCTCTACCGAATCCACAGCACGATGTGATTCCTGTCAGGGGCCGATGGAATGCTAGCAACTTTTTTTGAGAATAGGTCTATTTTGGCCCGTTAAGGTTATCGGGTCAAGGCGGTGAGTGCAGGAAAGGCCACCGTCGTTGCAGAAGTTGGTCGAGGGCTTTTTTCATGTCACCATGTTGCAGGTAGATCCTTTCTCCATGCCCCGGCAACACCCACTCAAAGGAATGGTTGAGTAATTTTCGAATTGATCGTTCCAAGGTCGCGTCATCCCATACCAGCCGTTCCGGTGTCCCAAGCTGCTGAAGTTTCCGATCCCACCACAGATGGTCACCTGAGAACAAAAACCGATTTTGGTACAGCAATGCCATGCTTCCTGGGGTATGGCCGGGAACAGGAATGCATACAAATTCCGGAGCAAGGCGTACGGGATCCGCACCGTCAATAACTTGCTCTGCACCGGGCATGGCGGACGCGTCTGCACGATGGATGATCCGGGTCGCGCCAAAAGCTCTCGCATATCTGGCTGCATCGGCCACATCATCCTCATGACTGAGGAAGATGTACCGAATCCCTCCTTTCTCTTCAAAAGCCTTAACCAGATGTTTGAGAAACCGGGGAGAATCGACTAACCAGTTGTCTTCAGGATGTTGGATGAAATAGCTATTGGCTCCATACGATTTTTTCGAATTGAACCCTACATAGTACACATCGTGTTCTACCGGCAAAACGGAAATGAGGCTTGCGCCTGTGAAAAGATCGTCGGGTTCTTCGTTATGGTGCCAATCGATCCAACCGGACAGGCGATCAGCGCTTGATAGGCAGCAAATTCTTCTCCTGGGGATCCTGGTTGTTGAAAAACTGTGGAAAACTCTCTGTCTTCCACAAACGTGGCCTCAGCCAATTGTCGACAGGTATCACAGTCGATACAGGTGGAATCGACAAAAAAATTGCCCTCCACATTCGTCTTTAATCGTTTGGAGAGATTAGCCAGCATTCGTCCTCTTACTGGTCTAGTATACCGCCCGGAAAGACGTCCATGCCATTTCACGATGAAGGAGAAGGGTGTGGGATCTGAGATGGGAGCCCAAGAAGATGGCCCAACGGGACCTGAAGACTGGGTTCACGTTAGTGCGTTGATTCTTGGGAGACAAAAAACTGAAAAAATATCTTCCTAAGTCAATTTCCGTTCCAGATTTCAAGGAGGTAGAATAGCTCTATATTGACAGATGCGATCACAGTCAAATGAACAAATATTAGAATACCGGCTTTTATAAATAGGGACTTGAATTCAATTCGTAAGTGCAACTCAAGCGTTTGGTTAAGCGGGGCAGCTGCGATAGCATCGTGGCCTTGTCTCACCGACCAAAGGAAGAGGAGCACACATGAGAGGCTACACCCAGCTGACCCGCGAACAACGGGATCAAATTCAGGCTTTATTGAAAACGGCTCACCACCAAACCCAAATAGCCAGGGTGGTGGGTGTACATAAAACCACGATCAGTCGAGAGCTGCGAGGTAACGGCGGCCTCCGGGGTTATCGACCTCACCAAGCCCATTGTCTGGCTCAAGCCAGGCAGGCGACCAAGAGACGCCCTCGTGTTGCGCCGACAACCTGGCAGCAAGTGGAGAGGTTGGTCCGACAAGCCTGGAGTCCCGAGCAGATCTGCGGGCGCTGACAGCGCGAACACGGCCAGACGATCAGTCATGAATGGATGTATCAGTATATCTATCAGGATAAACAAGCGGGGGGCGATCTCTATCGCTCCCTACGCTGCCAGAAAGTTCGACGGAAGCGCTATGGCACGTAGAGCCACCGTGGCCGGATCCCCAATCACGTCTCGATTGAGGCCCGCCCAGCCGTGGTGAACACCCGCCAACGAATTGGCGACTGGGAGGGGGATACGGTGATCGGGAACGGGCATCGTGGGGTGTTAGTGACCTTGGTGGAACGCCAATCCAAGTATACGGTGCTCCAAGGCATTCAACACAAGACGGCCACAGCCGTCCGGAAGGCCGTCGAGCGTGGGCTCCGGCCGTACAAAACTCGCGTGCGGACGATCACGTATGACAATGGCCGAGAATTGCGTGATCATGCCGGAATGGCTCAGGATCTCGATGCCCAGATTTACTTTGCACATCCGTATGCTTCGTGGGAACGAGGAGTGAACGAAAATACAAACGGGCTGATCCGGCAATGGTTCCCAAAAGACCAGGACCTTACTAAGGTGCCCGAGGCCGAATTGCCAGAAGCGAGAGACTGGCTTCATCACCGACCCAGAAAGACGCTCGGCTCTCGCACGCCACATGAGGTATTCTTTGACACCACCACTTCATTAACTGTTGCACTTACGAGTTGAATCTAAGA
>JBDSHB010000091.1:0-5923 GCA_039918695.1 Nitrospirales bacterium
GGCCTTGCTAGACTAGCCTTTTTGAACACTCCCCCTATTTTCCTCAGGTGGGTCTGTGTCACTCATATGCCAATGAAACGGCAAAATATTTGAAATATTCAATAGGCCCATGTGGTACGTTTGTAGAATATTTGGACTAATGGATACATTCTAAAAAGCCGGGGGTTTTTCTCTCAAAGTGACACGTAGAAACCTCCACATCCTCATAGTGAGAAGACCCTCATTGGCTTGGTCCGAGACTATCGGCAGAGTAAGCCTCACGTTGGCCCATGGGTTGTGGTTCTCCCACGGTTGAATCCTTTGTGGTTTGACGTTCCATTTCAGAATTCAGCTCAGCGCCGACCATTATGATAAATGCGGTTAACCAGAACCACATGAGAAGGATGACACCCGCCCCAAGTGATCCATAGGTCTGGTTATAACTGCTGTAGTCATTCGCATAAATCGCAAATGCTGATGACCCAACTATCCAAAAAATGGTGGCAATGGCTGCACCCCATGACACCCATTGCCATTTTGGCTTATTACGACATGGCGCGTAACGGTAGAGTAAAGATAGTCCAAGCATGACGATGCCCGCCAAGACCGGCCAACGGGCCAGAGAGAGGCTAATCTGAGCAACCTCGCCGAATCCGAATAGCCTGAGAACTGTGGGAAGCATCGTAATCAGAAAAAGCGTTAGAATGAGGAAAATGATTCCAATGGCCGTTAGCCCTAACGCCAGAGCCGTGATTTTAACAAACCCTCGTGTTTCCTCTTCATTGTAGGCAATATTCAATGAGGTAATTAAGCCAGTCATACCCTTAGAGGCGCTCCATATCGCGAGAAGCAAACCTCCGATGGCTCCAAAGCTTAATGCCGACTCTGTACTGGTGGAAATGGACATCAGCTGCTCATGAATGATGGATTGAGCGTCTTGCGGCAAGAAATCACTGATTGAAGTGATTTGCTCTTGGACCTCCTGCTGGCTGGTGATGAGGCCGTATACCGAAACAATAGCTGCCAGAGCAGGAAAGAGTGCCAGGGTTCCATAAAAAGCGACACCTGCAGCGACAATGGAGACATTATCGCTTGAAATCTGATCTTTCACTCGGACGAGAATGTCCCACCACCCAAATTTTGGAATTTGTCCTGGGACATCTGCCTTTCTTCCTCTATTGGCTTCATTTTTTGCTTCCTGGGATAATGGTAGCGTGCGTGCTCCTTCCTCGGCAGGAGGTAGGGCGTCTATCTGATTGTCAATATGACTGAAGTTCGGTCGATTCATGAGTTAAAATAATTTCTAGAATGAAGAGTGACGATTTTTAAGTTTCAAGAGAATGTATGCTAATGATAAATACGTTAATACCGGATCAAAAATTATGTTCTCTCAACTTTTTCTCCATATATCTCATCCTTGATTATTTTCCTTGTTGTGCGTTCCATATCGCTGAAAGCCCTACGAGCCCTCGGTCCGATATCTTTTGATGCCGCTTTGACCCGATCTACTAAATGATCGCGGGTCTCACCCATCCATTTGTCTTCTCCTGTGGTACGAGGCAGGGAGAGGCCCACTGCCGTACCTATGGCTAATGTAATGGCACCCATCGTAAGAGGGTTATCCTGAAGAAATCTCTGAAAATCTCCTTTACTCTGTTCTGTCTCTCGTTGCCTCGTTCGCTGTATGGAATCGTGGGCTTTGGATGGCCACGCTGCAAGATGTTCTTGAGCGTGATAGGTGCCCTGGAGCCCTTCTCTTTTCGCTTGTTCCAAGGATGTCTGAATGGCAGCCCTCTGGGCTTGTATCGAGTCTTTTTCATTCGTCCGGTCTGACCACGTCCGTCCAGATTCTTCTTCCGGCGCATAGAGAGGCCATTCCTCCTGCGGATCCAGTGAATAATAATCTCTGTTCCGCCTATTTGTTTCTTGAGAGGCATTGATGGCCCGTGCCACGATCCATGCCAGGCCAACCCCTATTAAAGCGGCAGGAATAGATTTGTTCAAAATTCTCTCAGTGTCGGGTGATGCCCATAATTCAGCTGTGCCTCGTGCCTGGTTTTTGACAGCCTGTATCCCGTCCGTTGCTGATGACTTGATATATTGCGCCATTCGATCCGGGGAAAGACGATCCTGAATGGAATTCATGGTCCTGCCTATTTCATCCCTTGTGAGTTGAATCTTGTCCCGAAGATTGTTCTGAATCTTATTTTTTTCAGAAGATGAAGGATTTAATTGATGGCGTGTGTTATCCATTCTTTGGTCTCCTTTAAGCTCTTAATTGTTTGTGCTGGTGAGGCATTCATGTGTTTCAAGTCGTTCATGCCTCTCTGAAGTAAGGCATAGCCCACACCAATAGCCACTATTCCAATTATGAGGGCCGAAGCCCAGGCGGGTATTACGAGCGCCAAAGCCAGTGTGGCAGCAATCAATAAGACCAACACCCCTGCATAGACAACTGCCCCCCCCACAGCAATGAGCGCGAGATCTTTTCCTGCCTGAGAAACTTTGAGAGATATTTCGCTCTTGAATAATTGCACCTCCTGCTGAAAGAAAAACTTCACCTCCTTCATGAGGTCACTCAAAAGCTCACTCAGTCGCCGTTCACCTTGGGTGTCAGCCATTCTCGTCTCCTTATTTGTGAAGCCCTCCTTATCTGCTAATGGAGGGATTCCAGGTTTCTGGAGTTTATCTACACGGTTGTCGACATAGGCTCAATTGTCGCCCGCTCCTTCTTCCGTGCAGACACCAAATCCCTCCGTACAGGTTCATTGGAGCTTTTCAAAAATCTGGCTGCCAACAGTCCCAGCATGAATGCACCTCCCCAAAAGGCCTCGGGGTGACGACGGGCAAGGCATTGAGCCTCTTTCAGTAGTTCACTAACATCTCGTAATTCAACATACTGAATGGCCCGATCAATGTTGTCCGCAGCCCGGTCGGTATAGTGGGCGATGACATCTTTCTGCCGACCACGTAGGTGTTGCCCTGCATGACGAATAGCTTCTACGATGCCGACGATTTCTTTTACCCCACGCGTCTTTTGATCCTCCACCTTTCGTTTGACCTTTTCTTGAGCTTGACTGAATAAGTCCATACTCTTACCTCGTACTCGGTTCGCAATGTGATCTCACGTCTTCGGTTCCCGTTCTCTTGCTCTTTTTTACTTCTTTGTCATGTGGGTCACTTCCTCGGATGAATAGAACAGTTATTTGTGTATGCGTCTGGGTCGTTATCCAAATGTCAAACATTCTAATTTTTTGAAATCCACAAAAATCTTTGAGTGATTGTTATATTTCAAATGCCACCTTTCTTAAACTGGCAAGAACCCTTACCACCATGTTTTCAATTTCCTGATTATGAATGGATTGAGGTTTCATGGTGATTAGAATTAATCGAGGCCTAAGACCGGGATTATTAGAAATTAAAGTGCATATTTTGTGAGAATTCGGCTTCATGAATGGTAGGGGACAAGTGGGGGTTCTCTCAAAAATGTTTAATTCACTTTCTTGCACCTTTAATTGAAAAAGGGACGAAGCCTTGATTGAATGGAAAGCTTCGTTCCCGATTTCAAATGATCGTTCAGATTATTAAGGGGAATCGGCTTACCATGCTAATGACCTCCAACAATTGCACGATCACCATTAAAACTCCTAGCACTGCCTGTACCACCTTCATGATTCTTACCCCATTTTTTGAATGCGACGGCTCCACGAAAGAAAATGTATAACTTTTGTCCTACTATGGGAATTATGAAGGAGATTGAGGAAACGTCTAACTAGTAGAAACCCCTGAATCGGTCATACTTACCCCTGAGTTCTGAACTCCTTATTCAACCGTGGGGAGAATTCGGTCTCTCATGACACGACCAATTCATGTAGAGAGCGCTGCACGATCCCAGAAGCGAAGCTTTCGGCACGCCTCAAGAAATTGCGTTGTTCCCTTCCCCTTATCAAGCGCAAAAAATCCAGCGTCTCGACTCTCCTGCACTCCGGCCTTCTGAAACAGAGGAGTGACCGCCTCGACGTAACCGATAAACTTCATGTGCGCAAATGCATCAGCCACAAAGTCTCTGGCAGCAGGATCCTTGGCCAAGGCCAGCCCTCCTTCCTCGGAAGGTAGGAGTGCCACTGCGTCATACAGGACCGAGGGGCCGCCATCCACCTTTTGGTCCGCTTCAATCCATGTCCCGTCACTGGCTTCCACCCCGCCCACGCCGGGCGCCACTATTTCCATGATTGCCCCTGCCGATTTAACGGCGGTTTTGAGGGATTTAAACAATTTTATATCGACTCCATCGGTGATGAGCACCCCCAGCTTTCGTCCTTTAAAGGTATTGGGACCATTGAGAAGCATGCTGAGCGCCGGTGACTTCTGGAGATCCTCCCGTGTCGGTTTGGCAGCATCGGCGGGCGTGGGCATCTGCTTGATTCGCAACCCTTGAGCGACGTGTTTGGCCAAATCCTGATGGATATTCAGCAAATGAGAAACCATTCGAGTTCGTATCTCAGGGCGTTCCACCTTGCTTAATTCGAAAACCAATGCGTTTGCCATGTGATCTTGTTCAACATCTGTCTGACTGATGTAAAATTGTCTGGCCTGACTGTAGTGATCGGCGAAGGTTTCCGAACGAATGCGGAGTTTTGGGCCTTCCTCTTCGGCAGGGTAGGAAGTGAACCCTTTTTCTGGCGATTCCCGTGGGCCTCCCTCTTCACCGCTCCATGAATTGGGTTCATAGTTGGCTCGTCCTTGAGGATTTTGCATAGCCATATGTCCATCCTGCTGGAAATGACTGAAAGGACATTTGGGCGCATTGATGGGTATGTGAGTAAAATTCGGACTGCCCAGGCGCTTGAGTTGGGTATCGAGGTAGGAAAAATTCCGTCCTTGAAGAAGAGGATCATTCGAAAAATCCACTCCCGGCACAATATTCTGTGTACAAAATGCGGCCTGTTCGGTTTCAGCGAAGAAATTATCCACGCAGCGATCCAGGACGAGTCGACCGACACGTCGGATCGGAAGGATTTCCTCTGGAATCAGTTTCGTCGCATCAAGCACATCAAAGTCGAATTGCTCGGCAAATTCATCATCGAACAACTGTAGACCCAATTCCCATTCTGGAAAGTCTCCTTGTTGAATTGCACTCCATAAATCCCGGCGATGGAAGTCCGGGTCAGCACCATTGATTTTCACAGCTTCGTTCCAAACTACGGATTGCATACCAAGTTTCGGTTTCCAGTGAAATTTCACGAACGTCGATTTACCCTGACCATTGATCAGGCGGAACGTGTGGACGCCGAATCCCTCCATAAATCGGAAAGACCGGGGAATGGCCCGGTCGGACATGGTCCACATAATCATATGCATGCTTTCCGGCGTCAGAGAGATAAAATCCCAAAAGTTATCATGGGCGGTTTGGGCTTGGGGAAATCCTCGATCCGGTTCCGCTTTGGCTGCATGGACAAGGTCGGGGAATTTCATCGCGTCCTGAATGAAGAACACAGGCATATTATTTCCCACGATATCCCAGTTGCCTTCTTTGGTATACAGCTTGACGGCGAATCCCCGCACGTCCCTTGCCAAATCCGCTGAGCCTTTATTTCCTGCGACTGTTGAAAAGCGCACAAAGGCGGGAGTTTTATCCTTTGCTCGTTGGAAGAGGTCGGCTTTGGAAATGTCCGCAAGTGACGCATAATTTTCAAAATACCCATGCGCCCCGAATCCCCGTGCATGAACGACACGTTCGGGGATGCGTTCGTGGTCAAAATGAAAGATCTTTTCTCGAAAGTGGAAATCTTCTAAGGCTGTAGGACCGCGCGCGCCGATCTTGAGTGAATTCTGGTCATCTGCGACTGGAACTCCCTGCTGTGTGGTGAGGACCGGAGTATCGTTCCCACTGGTCTGGTGCACTTCGCCCCCTGTGCCGGTGCTCACTGTCTGATCTGCGTAT
>JBDSHB010000092.1:0-7182 GCA_039918695.1 Nitrospirales bacterium
ATATTGGTTCAGGCCGGTACATCAATTTTGGCCCAAGCCAATACGTTGCCTCAGCAGGCTCTAGCTTTACTGCGGTAAACAGTCAAAAGGAGAAACCGGGTCAAGTCCCCGGTTTCTCCTTTGAGGAAAAAGGGGGGAACCCACGATGATTTCCACACTTTCTGACAGCGCCTCCTTCATAACGGTCTCAGTTGGAAATGAGATTCGCGTGAGGGATGGACAGAAGCCCATAACGGGAGATGTCCAGCGCATATCGGCAAAACCTCCACCAGTTTTTGCCACGAAATCTCCGGAGGATACGACGGTCAAGGATCCATTGACGAAAGACCAGGTGCAAGCAACCGTGGCTCGCTTCCAGGAAACATTGAAGCAGGTTGATCCTCGGATTGAGATCTCTCTGGAAAAGGATATTAATCAGGTGATTTTTCGGGTGGTAGATAAAGAATCGGGTGAGCTTATCCGACAAATACCCTCAGAGAAGGCAGTAGAACTCGCACGGTTGTTCTCGGGACATTCCGGATTGTTGGTGGAAGAGAACATATAATCTCCGTGTCAATCTCATGGTCATTCAGAACCCAGAGTCCGTGCCTATGAGAGACCGAAAATTTTCCTCAGGTGGATGGGAATCTGTCGTGTTGTCAAAGTATAGAGAATGAGGGAAGGAATGTGGGATGGCCATTAGTGTTGGTGGGCTAGGGAACGGCATTGATTTTGGACCCGTTGTCGATGTCCTCATTAAAGCACAACGCATTCCAATCGATAATCTAACGCAACAAAAACTTCAGGCGTCAAAAAAACAGACTGATTTGGCTTTATTGGGTGGGAAGTTACTTAGTCTTCAAGGTTTAGCGAGCAGTCTTCGCACCCGGGCCAGTTTCAATAAAAACCAGGTCAATGTCGCTTCTGCGAGTGCACAGCCTCCTTTATCTGCGAGTGCATCTTCCACGGCGGCGCCGGGAACCTATCAGGTGACTGTGAATCAGTTGGCTTCTGCCCATCAGATTATTTCGAAGGCTTCCACAGCAGTTTCATCCACCGATACGGACATTGTCGGTGGTGCATCCGGCACGTTTCAATTTCAGGCGGGTACTGGCCCGATTCAAACGGTGAATCTTGATAGCACAGGTACATTGGACGATTTGAGGGCCGCAATTAATGATCTTGGTGCCGGAGTGAGCGCTTCGATTTTGAATACAGGTAGTGAAACCACGCCTCAATATCGTCTAGTGCTATCAGCAAATGAGACTGGGCTGGATCACGCTATTTCGATTGTGGCTGATGATACGATATTAGATACGGTGACGACTGGAGTGGATACGTTTCAAGCCGCTCAGAATTCCGAAGTTGTGTTGGGGGTAACGGATGGCGGGGCCGGGACCACGGCCATTACGATCAACCGACCGACTAATACGCTTACTGATGTTGTGGCTGGCCTCAGCCTTAACCTTCAAGCAGTGGATAGCAACCCTGTAACGATCTCAGTGAGTCCGGACAATGAAGCTGTCAAGGGAGCCATCTCAGAATTTGTCAAGGGGTATAATGATATCGTGACGTTTGTCAATGAACGGACGTTTTATAATACAGAAACGAAGGAACGAGGGATTTTCGTTGGCGAAAGTTTGGCTCGAAATGTTCTTGACCGAATCAGGGAGTCCGTGTTTTCCCAAGTCAGTGGTTTGACAACCTATACGGGTGCTTCTCAAATTGGATTTGAAACGGAACCAACCGATGGGACCATTAAATTGAATGAGGCGACATTGGATTCGGCTTTGAATACAAATTTTTCGGCCGTGCGTGACTTGTTTGTGAAGAATACCACCACTGGGTCCAATGGCATTGCGGATTTGGCCGTAAATGCCATTGATGGATTAGATAATATTGACACCGGTTCTCTCACGCGCCGCCAAAATGCCTTAACGAGTCAAGTGAAAAATCTTACGCAACTAATTTCTACAAAAGAAGATGCCTCGTCCCGTTATGAAGAACAGCAACGGTTGAAATTTGCGAGGTTAGATGGATTGTTGGCCAAATTGCAAAGTCAATTGAATCAATTGCAGAACGCATTCCCGTAGACTAACGGGTAACGAGAGGATGGTCGTATAATGGTTGGTGCTCAGGCCTATGCAAACACGCAAATCCAAACTGCGTCCAATGTTCAAGTGATTGTGTTGTTGTATGATGGGGCTATTTCTTCTATGAAGCTTGCACAGGAAGGAATGGCCACCTTGAATTATCAGGATAAGTCCCGATTTCTCGATCGGGCCCTTCGTGTGATCGGGGAATTGTCGGCCTCACTTAATCTTGAGGATGGCGGGCTAATCGCCAAGGATTTACGCCGTTTGTATGAATACATTCAATTTGAATTGACTCAAGCCAACATAAAAAATGAACCCCGTCGCTTAGAAGGCCCTATCCGTTGCCTTTCTCTCATTCGAGAAGCTTGGGTGGATTTGGCTGTTCAAGGAACCAAGCCTCAGGCGGTCGGGATCTAAACACCGGTGTGTTATGCCTGAAGTTAACTGTCTTGTTGAGCAGCTCACCCAAGATGCTATTGAGGCCGCCCGACATGGTCAATGGGATCAAGTCATTGCTCTCTATGATCAGCGCCTGTCCCAAGGACCACAATCATCCCTTTCTTTAGATACGATCCAGGTCCTAATGGAATCTGACCAATGGCTCATTTCCAGGGTTAAAGAAGTCCAAGCGGCGATCAAACAACATCTGAATGATATTCAGGATCATCGCCGCAAGTTAGGGATTCTAAAACGGCAGTGGGGAGAAGATTCGACGACCCCGGTCCGACACCTTCTGACCATTTGAATGCAGAGGGGGATGTTTGAGGGTTTTCCGTGCGCTGCACCATAGGATTTCCGCCAAAGATCCAACTCCAATATCTGTGCCTGACATGACGGTTTTTCCGCATCACTATTTTGACGAACAGAGTCAAGGTACTCCTAATGCTTAGAGGAAAATTTAGCCATGTTTCCCTCTTTCCTACATTTCTCTGGGGAAACAGCCGAAAGGGAAGATAGGCTGTCCAGGTATGACAATTGCGAGATTGCATCCCTCAAAGATGGGATTTCCCTTTTTAGAGGATGACACGGCTGGCTGTTCACCCTTCCATTTGAAAGAACGACATGATGATTCAACAATCGACATCCTCTGTAAACACTTCTTTGTCTGTATTGGCAGAAGATTCTGCACAAAATGGGAAATTATTGCAGTCGCTCTCCAATAAATTGCTCCCTATTGTGGTTTTCTCTGAGTTAGCGTTACGTCGGTGCGACGATGATCAGCTGAAGCGACAATTGGAGAAAATTCATGTGGCTGCCGAACAAGCCAGGGATATTCTTGTGGAAATTCGTAGCCTCCACGCAGCGAGAAATTCATAGTATGAAATCAGGGTACTCGAATTCTTCAGTGTTGCTATTCACAGGATTATGTGTGATGGCATGGCTATTCTTATAAAGGTGTCTTATGGATATCGTGGCTTCTGAGGATCGACGTCAAGATTGCCGTGTAGATGTGCCCGTATGTCTGTGGGTTGAGGTTCCTCTTGCCTTCTCTTATGAATCGATTGATCTTGATGCGGCAGAGTTCAGTCAGTGGCAATGGGATGAGTTGGCGGTTTCCCCGGATTTAGTCAAGGCGATGGTGGATGAAAAGGATCTTACTATCCGTGATCCTTTGCTCCTACAGATGGTCACGCGTATTGACTGGATGTTGACATCCATTCTCCGGACATTGGGAAAAGACAAAAATCTTAAGGGGGCTATTCCAGAATTTACGAAAGTGAGCCTATGCGGTTCCGGAATGAAATTTTTTTCTGAAGACTCATATCCGCTTGATTCCTTTCTCGTTCTACGCCTCATTTTGCGGCCATTTATTCCGATTCAGGCTGTTGGAAAAATTGTTCGGGTTGATGCTAAACGAACAGGCAAGGAAGAGGGATTTGAGATTGCGGTGGAGTTCACCAAAATTTCTTCTGATGATCGCGAAGCGATTATTCGACACACACTTCGGTCTCAAGCCACCATGCAACGGCTTCGGCTCAAGCAACCTGTCGATTCCGTCCTTGATTAAGGCTCCGGGAATTTTCTGGTGTCTGTTTTCCTGTCTCGTGATCGTGGCAGGATGTCAGAGGCCACCTGACGTTGCCCTCCCTCTCCATTCGGTATCTTCATCGTCTATTTCCTCTCCGCACCCTCGTGTTCTTGATCGACCGTATAGTGTTGCTATCCTGCCTTTTGAGAATATGAACCGGCACCCCCAACTAAATTGGTTACGTCGTGGACTACAGGAAATGCTGGTTAGTGATTTGGCGCAATGGCCGCAACTTGAGGTGGTATCACGAGATGCACTAGGTTCGGTCTTACGGGAGCAATGGCTGCAACAGCGAGGGTTTTCATCAGGTGAGAATGCTGTCGGTCTTGGACGGTTAAAAGGAGTACGGTATCTCATTCAAGGGAGAATGTATGCACAAGAGGAGGCCCTTGCCGTAGATCTGCAGATTGTCGACGTGGAGACGGGGGTGGTCGTGGGGGCAGTCAATGCCAAGGGGTTAGGGTCGGATATCCCGGGTTTGGAACAAGACATTGTGACTCGCGTCATTGGTGTGTTTGACCCTTCTCTTAATGTGGATACCCGGGCAATGTCAGATCAGACGGCAGAACACTCGCAGCAGTCCTCCAGTCGGCATCTTGAGATTGAGCAGGAAAGGCGATACGTGCCTTTTTCTGGATCCGTTCATTCTCATGGGGTGGATCAAATCGATGCCCTCCTATCATTGGAAAAGCTTACTCATCAGAGAAGGGAGGCGTATTGGTTAGCAGAAACGATTTGGCATGAGGGTTGGGTATCTGAAATTGGGCATCCCCTCCACCAGGTTTGGCAATTCCCGAATGATTCCATGAGCTCTGTGCCAGTCATAGCTATTCCTATTTCACTATTTTTCTCTCCTCATCGGCTTGCCCATATTTTTGAGCAAGCCCAGAAGACAGAAACCGATTCTGGGGGATATGTGAATTCTGATGGATTCCGGACGACCATAGATGAGGGTTCTGGAGCTCAGTTATTATTTGTTGAACATTTCCAGAAGCCGCGGCGTGTATTTATTCGTGCCCTTAATGAGCAAGGAGATGTGCTGGCCATTTTTTCCCCTTGGGCATGGCGGACGGAACGTAAATTTTCAATGCAAGGTACTCAAGGGGTATCCGTACCGATGTGGCCGAACCCGTTTGTCACCGGTTTCGTGCAATTTCCAGTTGAGTGGGTCGAGCGGGAAGGGCACCATGTGACATTTGATGCTGTGGTGGTCCCTGTACCAAATGAGCAAGTCCTTGTGACGCTCGAGCCCATCCGGGAATCCAAAGAAGAGGGAAGTGAGATTTCCCAACAAGTTGATCAGGAAGATGTTTTTCTTCAGGGTTTGGGGAATCTGATCAAAACGAATTGGACCCCTTCGATAACTGAAGGACTTCCAGTGCGTGGGTATCTGCCAGGCAATAAACGGACGGCGGTGGCTGTCGTCCATGCGCAAGATGGGAAAATTCGTGACATCCAATTTCAGCATTGGCCTGAGGATCCGTTTTTTTTGAAAAGCTTACAAGATCTTCAACTAAAATTATTGGGGGCCTGTCTGGAATGTCAGAAATCCGGTCAGGTTGTCCCCCATCTCCCAGGTTCTTTCAAAACCATTCGTGTACAACTCACGCTGGTGAAAGACATTCACGCCCTCCATCTGGGCAGTCGCCCTCACTAACCTGGCACTCGATTTTGCCATTTCAAGGGATCCTCTTGTGGAGGGATTGTTCCCTGTTGGCAGTTAGGATGGTTGTATTAAGGTTGGCCAGTGCCGTCGGAGGGTTTCCTCCGCGGCTTTGGCAAGGATCTCATCGATGGAATGATCCTGGCTGAATACTCGCAGGGTGATCATGCGAGCGGGAAGATATTGGAGATATTTCTGAAGGCTATCTTTTTCGACCGTGCCTTTGGCAGGGTTCCAGACAAATATTTGAAAGTTCCCCATGTTGAGCAAATTAATGGGGCGAGGGTCTTTATGAGCAAAATCTACCCGAATATCCTGGAGACGATATTTGGGAGGTAACAGTCGGCGCATCCGACTCAGAAATACCTGAGGTTGAAAGGATGATGATGCGGGCTGGATAATGGGGAGCAGCGTGCTGAATGCGGTTTTCCACTTTACGTGTCTTCCGATAATTTGACTCCACTCCAATCCCAGTTGTCGTTTATGCATGGAGCGAGCGTGCTTCCAGGAACGAACCGTTTCGATGCCATGCCAATCGGTGAGATGGAGGTAATGAGGTAAGGATTGGAGAGGGTTTTTTTTGCAAAGGATCTCCATGGTGGGTTGAAAAATTTCCTGAAGATGAATGTCGATCGCCCGTGTGGTGCGATGGTAGTAGACATTGGCATAGAGATAGAGTCTAGCGTGTAAAAACATTTGCAACGCCGGTAGTCCAGATTGGTGGATCGTGAGACCATGTGATGAAAAGAAGGTGTAATGAAGGAGTCGTTCAATATCCACGGGTCCAATGGCCACCCCGCACATAAAGGAATCCCTGAGGACGTAATCACAATTGTCCGGGGTATAAATTCCGCCAAGAAGTGGTTGTAAGGCGATAACCCATGGAGGCAGACCCTTTGTCGATTTGTGAGGATCCTTCAGAATAAGGAAGGCAATATGTTCCGGATCCAATTGTTCCCCTGGAGCAAACGGTCCTGAAGGACTCCGGCGGATCATTTTGATAATTGGAGCTAAATGGTCACGAATGATGTGTTGGCCGAGCACTTCATGCGTCAGGTTAAATTGATGCAGGAAATGGTGATCAAAAAAATGGCAGAAGGGTCCATGCCCGATATCATGGAGCAAGGCCGTGATGCGGATAAATTCCTCTAGGAAATGACAAGATGGTACTTCGGAGACGGTTTGACAAAGCGAAGGATAGAGGCGAACCATAAATCGACCTGCCAGGTGCATGGTTCCAAGGGAGTGCTGGAACCGGGTATGCTCGGCGCCCGGATAGACCCAATGTGCGCTCTGAAGTTGGAGAATATATCGAAGACGTTGAACCCAGGGAGAATCAATCAGGTCTTTTTCGGTTTGTTCCGTAAACTCCGGTAATGAATAGGGAACGGTGATGGAAATATAACCGTGAATGG
>JBDSHB010000093.1:0-3785 GCA_039918695.1 Nitrospirales bacterium
TGTGGGATTCCGCGCGACCCTCCAACCGACTTACACGATCAAATTGATGGTGTCTCAACGGACATTCTGGCTGGCCGATGGCCGAGGTCCATTTGTGGGCAGCGGTCTGCAGGATCCGACTGGTCGAGCGGGCACTTTCCTTGGCAATATGTTGGATACCTCCATAACTTGGGCCCCTCAGGCCGGTTATTTCCGGCATACGACATTTGAGGTGGGATATACCCGGTTTTTCAAAGGCTCTTATTTTGATCGAGTGCCACAAAGTCCTGGGACGGCCGATGTCAATTATGTCTATACCATGGCGACTCTTACCTTTTAGCTTGGCAATCCGCTCTTTCAGTATCTCAGTGTTCCATTCCAAGAAGTATTTCTCATGCGAATTGTCGATCTCAAAAATCTATTCCTGACAAGCCTTTAATCAGGATTCAGTATTAGAAAATTTATGGAGAGGAGTGGCTCGAGTGGTGTGAAGTGTGGGGATCAACATTCCTGGAATCGTCATGCATGCTCTCGTCGTCTTTGACTGGCCATTCCACCTTTATGGTATCGGAAAGACTCTAGTGGAGAGTTGAAAGGTGAGTCAACACCTGATCGTTCTTCGTAAGGCGCAGCAAAGCGAATCGACCTCAGCCTGGTAGGGGGAGCAAATCTTACCCAACCAGATGCAGCAGAGAGCGTACCGGTCGCAGTCATTCTTTTCAAGCCAACTGCGCGGCAATAGGGTTTCCCGACACCGGCCACGCTGTCAGGTTCAGGGGTGTCTTGGAACTCGTCACCGCCATCGAGGATGACCTGGTAGAACGGGACTTGACCACAAAACTTTACGTTTGACATGCCTCAAGCAAAGCCATTCTCCCAAAGCTACACAGAGTTCAAACCACCCAGGACAAGGCAATAGAATCCACAGATTATCCATAGACACTTAGGAGACACGACGCTAGTTAATCCCTCTGGTAACGCTTCGCTTCGCACTGTGCAGCGCGTGCGCCTTCGCACACATGGGGAGGTTGGCATTCTTGAAGAGCAGGATTCTAGATGCTGTGAATGTTTTATATGTATGAAATGAAAAGTAAATTTTGTTTGTTCGAAAATACGTCCTCGACTGGAACATATTTTGCTTTAATTGCTTTGATTGATCCACTTAATTAGGAACCAATACGGATTTCAAGAGGTGTGGCGCAAAGGGAGCGGAGTGTCTCAAAGCGAGCGGACAAATCTTCATAGTTACTTGGACTCCAAGCTTATATGCTCTTGGGAGCCTAGCTTCACGAAACTTTCCCAATCTCCTTCGACTGTTGTTTCCATCCCTTGGCCAAAAGGCTGCATGAGATCTTTCTTTGTCAAGTGGAGAGATGCTGCCTGCTTGCTCGTTTACATTCATCCCAATAAAAGGAAGATGGAGGATGCTTTTTTTCAATTTAACCCTGCAATCCTCGATCTCAGCCCATTGAGATACCAGGTTTTCGTGGCGCAGTCTCACCCCTCTGGGATGTTTTGCTCTAGAGTTTCCTGCGGAACGTTTCGGTTTCCTGATCATCCAGGTCAGATGAATAGCGCCAGTGGATGATCCAATTCACGTATTTCCTAGCACAAGGAGCATTTCATGTTTGAGGATTTTGTCTACAACTTCACCCATAACTTGTTTAAGCCGCTGCTGCTGTTCTTCTACATGGGGTTTTTGGTGCCCTTGCTCAAAGTCCCGTTTGAATTCCCGCAGGCGATATATAAAGCCTTGTCAATTTATCTGTTGATCGCCATAGGCTGGCATGGCGGCGAGGAATTGGCATCGCTCACAACGCTCGACTTGAAACATGCGCTTGGATTCATGATCATCGGCTTCGTCACGAACACCATCATTGGCATTTTCGCCTATTATATCCTCCGAATGACAAAACTGCGGCAGATCGATGCGGCAACCGTCGCGGGCTACTACGGATCGGACTCGGCGGGGACGTTTGTCACCTGCCTTGGTGTACTCGCCGCCGCTAATATTGCCTTTGCGGCGTATATGCCGGTCCTGCTCGCCGTGATGGAAATCCCAGGCTGCCTGGTCGCACTTTTCCTTGTCTCACGTCTTCGTCAGTCAGGACAGTTGGACGCCTCGGGCAACATGCCGGGAGAACCAGGGTACAATCCTAAGACCCGCAAACGCATAGAGATTAGTGCGGCTTCCAGTCGGATGGACAGTGATGATGACAAAGGCAAACACGAGGCGAAGGTTACGGCTTATCCGCAGTCGGTCGGTGCCGCCGCAGCATCAGACTATGGCAAATCTCAAAGCATTTTCAGTAAGAAGGTTTTGCACGAGGTCTTCCTCAACCCAGGACTTTACTTATTATTCGGGGGCATCCTGATTGGATTCATTTCTCGGCTGCAGGGGGTGAAGGTGACCGAGGTTAACGATAAATTTTTTGTTGTCTTATTCCAGGGCGTCCTCTGTCTCTTTCTCTTAGAAATGGGAATGACTGCTTCCTCACGACTCAAAGACCTGCGACACGGGGGGCTAGGCTTCATCCTGTTTGGACTCATTGCTCCCAACATATTTGCCGTGATCGGAATTCTCCTTGTTCATGGATACAGTATATTCCTTGGGCATCCGTTCGACCTGGGGACGTATGCGCTTTTTGCGGTGCTGTGCGCGTCGGCGTCGTACATCGCCGTTCCAGCCGTCCAGCGGCTTGCAATTCCTGAAGCGAGTCCTACTCTGCCATTGGCGGCCTCACTCGGGTTGACGTTTTCCTACAACGTCACGGTCGGCATCCCTTTGTATATCATGCTGGCCACGGCACTGACTTCCGCCATTCCGGTGGGATAGTCTTGATGCCTTTCTCAAATCGAGCAAGCGATGAGAGCTGAGCAAATTCCCATTCGAAGGAAGAAGGGCCACATGGACCGATTAATATCCGTCAGTAGTTAGGAGGATATTGCACCAGAGTGGAAAGACACTCCGATCGCCAATCTGCTGGTTTTCCATAACTTTGGTGCTTCCCACGACAGGTATGACAGCGCGACGCTACTGGTGGGAATGTGCAGGACATTCGGGAACATCTCCGTATTCCGGAGAACCTTGCCGATATTTTCCGTGAAGGTGAGGGAACCTGCGGTATAGCGAATTCCAGATGTCCTATATCATTGCGATCGGCAGAGCCTCCGCGATCGCATTGATTGGTCATACGGACTGCGGAATGGTGAATCTGATGAGCCGACGTCAACAATTCATCGATGGGCTAGTATACAAGGATGGGCGGGAGCGTGAATGGGCGGAATCACTTTTCATTGACTAATTGTCGATTTTTGAGATCGGGCAGGAAGTCGATTTTTTTCTCTCCGAAGCTCAAGGACCGCGACAACGCTACCCGCGGATCCTGGTCGGTCCACTGTTGTATCAGGTTGGATCCAACTTTCCCCCATGCTTGTACACTCACCGATATTTACCATGCGGCTTTGCCATCCTTTTATTTTCGCCTGTGATCCCAGACTGTCCTAATCTGACAATGGAATCTTTCTTCGTTAGTTGGAGTCGGACAATTTTGTCAACCTGTTCAGGAATTAGACTCCTTAGGTTCTAAATCCAAGTGCAACACTTCAGGCCCAGGTGGGCTAAGGTGTTGCCATGAACAAGAAATGCTACACGCACATGAATGGCGAAGAACGTGAGACCCTGAGCTTGGGCTTGGCCCAAGGCCATTCGTGTCGGACGATGGCCATTGCGTTGGGGCGGGCACCCAGTACGATCAGTCGAGAGGCTGTGCGTAATGCGACGAAGAACCAGCCCTATCGGGCCT
>JBDSHB010000094.1:0-5347 GCA_039918695.1 Nitrospirales bacterium
CGCCGGCTGCTCTTCGCCAGGCGTAGATGATGCTCCCCGCGAGGAGCCATCGCGCGCTCGCCATGAGGAAGGGCGGCATGTCCTCGATCGCGTATCGGATCGCGAGGTACGTCGAGCCCCAGATGACGTAGACCGCGAGGAAGGCGGCGATGATGGCCCACGCCTTGCGTTGCATGGCGAAGCCACTCTCGCTCTGCTCTTGAGCCTATGCCCGGCGCTTACTGCAGGTTTGTCGGCGGGAACCTCTATGGCCCTATGTAGCCTGTCGCGACGGCGAAGTTCGCGAAGTCGGCGTGTACGGTCCGTGGCGTCGCCCACGTCGCGTCGTTCCCGCCGAAGAACGTGGAGAAGAAGACCCCATCCACCTTCAGCGTGTCCGTCGTGCGGAACGTGAGCCCGGTCGCGCGCATGACCTTGACGCCGTCGTACCAGATGGTGACCTCGCCGTTCTTCGAGCCCGGCGTGTTGAGGATGACCTTCTGCTCCACCGTGTGCCACTTGCCATCGGCCGTGAAGTTCCAGCTCCCGGTGCCCAGGCGCGTGCCCCACGTCTCGCTCGTCGGGAGGTACGCGTACACCTCGCCCTGCCCGCCGGTGCGCCACATGAGGCGCGTCGACCAGCCGTCCGTGCCGTCGGGGATGTTGCCGCCGCTGTTGCCCGTGCCACCGTAGAGACCCGGGAGCTTCCCGCCGCGCACGAAGTCGAAGTCGGTGGGGAAGCGCACCTGATAACGCAGGTGGATCGACTCGCGCGGCGTGAACGGCTTCGCCTTCCACTCGGTGCCCTCGCCCACGGAGCCGGCCGGATACGTCACGCGCAGGAACGTCGGGACGGTGCCGCTGTCGTGCGCGACCGCCGCGTTCGACATCCCCCAGCTCGAGGCGATCTTCCACGGCGCGGTCCACGGCGAGGCGGTGAAGGAGTCCTTCCAGAGCGCGCTCGTCGTCGACGTCGTCGTGGTCGTCGTGCTCGTGGTCGTCGTCGAGGTCGTCGCGCACGTCGTACCGGGATGGACGAACCAGCAGCTCGTCTGGGTCGCGCCGCCCGAGAGCGTCGCGCGGTACTGCACCTGGTGGCCCGGCTCGACGTGGACGCTCCCTGCCCAGCCGTACGAGCGCAGCGTGAGCACGGTCCAGGTGCCATCCGTGTCGCGCGCCTCGACCTTCGTCGGGCTGCCGCTCACCGCGACCTGGACCCACCATTCGCTCCCGACCGCGGGCTTGAAAGTGACTGAATTCACGATTATTTTTGGGGTTTCCTTCCTGGCTTTTTGGGAGACAGAAATTTTTCACTCTTGACTTCTCAGAAATTTAGCTTATCTTTGAAGGTATGAATCCAGAACGCATGTTAACCCATGATGAAAAAAAAGCATCTGAGGCGGCCTTTCGGGGATTGCCGATGAATGATTCATGGACCGATTCTGCCAAAGCCGTCTATGAAGGTCTTGTTCAAGCATTAGGGAAGACACCTCTGAGCGATCTTGCTCCTTCAGAAAAAGGAGACACCGATTCCCAGGAAAGATCTAACCTTTTGCCTTCAGATTTCCCTGAACCATCGCAGTTAGCTCTTTCCCTGAGCTCAGGGGATATACCTGCAGAATTTGAATCACTCCCCATTGGATCCCGCAAAGAAGCCATTGAATCTGGAATACTCAAAGATGTCACGTCTATTGCGCAAAGCGTAGGGCTGGATTTCTGTGTGGGCATGACCAATCCGCTCTGGGACAAATACATCACGCCTTCTCCAGATTATACCGAAGAACTTATTCAAACACGTCTACGCGATACACTGGTGGCTGTCCGTCTCCGGTTGTCCATCCTGAAAACACCAACTCCGCTGGTGGATGTTCCCATCTTGTTACAGTTTTCTCCTGAACCGACCCCTCAGCTCTGCCTCACCTTCGCGCTATTTCACAAAGATCCAGTTGATGGCGATTGCCTGCTCCTGATTCATCCAGGCGAGGTCTTCGCGACCCGCCAAGCATTTGAGAATAATTAACCCGTTTTCCTCAAAAAAATCAGAACATTCTTGTCAGCAAGAAATGTCTTACTTTAATTTCACACCGATAGGTGATGTGGTTGATGCCAGCCGATTATGCTCAATATAGTCCCTCAGGATTGGGTTTGAACGCACAACAATGCGGGATGAGGCGAAAACCAAGGGGAGTGAGAAGCAACGAAGTTGAAATCCAGGCGGTCTGCTCCTCCCGCTTGATGTTGCATCGCACAAAAATGAGAAAGGCAATGGGGAACATCCCCAATTGCGAGAGAGGGTTCAAGCCCGTGAACTTATGGCTCACGGGCTTGATACCATCAGGCAGATAAGAACGAAGAAGACCCCCTTTATTCCAAATCGCTGGGATTGTTGAATAACGCAGGCAAGGCAATATTGCCATGTCCATACTGCGGGAAATTCTGGGATTGAGAATCTCCAGGATTTAAATTGGAAGCCGTATCGTCCGGCGGAAACAAGACCAGAGTCTGTAGAAAATCGATAACCTGCCCTTGCTGCTCATCTGATAACCGGGCAAAGCGATCCCGTGCATTTTTCGCCTCTCCTCCATGTCGCATGATGACCGACCACAGGTCGATACTTCTCCCGTCATGCCCATAAGGAGCAGTCGTCCCCACTCCCCATAGCGGTTCGGTCATCAACTCCTTGGTCAAGGTGCCATCCCAATTGCGTTCCCAGAAGTTGGAGCCAAGGTTATGCCGCTTGAAATCCGCATAAATATTCTTGACGACAAATCGTTGACCCTTGGGTTTTTTCACCGAAGGCGAACCCGAACCCTGGACTTCTTGGAACAAAGGAGTGGCCACGGCGAACAGATCATTGAAAATCCCTCGTCGACGGTCGTAAGTGGTCTCCACATCAGCCACCCGTCGATCTCTCTCAATGACCAAATTTTGGATATGACAGCCGGTGCATTGAATATCCTGAAAGAGCTTCTGCCCTTTTTGGCTATCTTTCGTCTCTCGCCCAATGGCGGGCTTAAAATAATTCAACAAATAGAACTCGAGATGGTCCACCAGACTCACGGGCACTTCATTGGCAACCCCATCTCGATCCGAATCATCACTTTCACTGAAAACCACAGGAGCTTCGATGGTATCGGTCTTTCCATTTAACACCATTCCCGATGGCGTCACTACTTCCTCACCGCCAGCAGCCTTCGCCAGATCAGGATCAAAAGCCTCCATACCCATTTCCCCATTCAATGCCCCCACAACAAATTCCCTGATGGAAATGGTGCCGCCGTGATGAAAAAATGGCCGTACCCGAAAATCCTGATCGACGCCTTCTAGTTGTGATGGATCGACCGAACCGTCAGGATTGACTCTGATTTTTCCATAGTAAATGCCTTTACTCTTCAACGACACCTCCACCGATCCTCGTCCGCCCTTAGCTCTGGCAATGGCCTGATCCCTGGTTTGCCGAAGATCTTGGGTAATTTCATCGGCAAGCATTTCGATAATCCCTAACCCGAACAAATGCGGGGCATCCCTGCTATCCGGGCGGGTAAACACGTCTCCACCAAATCCCGCCGATCCACGTGGACGTCCGTGGCAGGCCGCACAACTATCTGCTAAACCTGCGCCCAGCGAGGCATCAGCGCTAATATCTCCAAACCCGTCACCATTGGGCGGGCCCATCCCTTGAGATATGGTGAATTTTCGTTGAAAAAGATTTCGCCCACGACGAATCGAGCGGAACGGATCCCGGCTAATAATGTATAGCGAGGAATCGGGAGTGTTGATATCTCCCCGGCCAGCCCCAATTTGCTGCTCCAAAGATTTCTTAATCCCTGCCTGTTCAGAATTAGTATGCTGAAAAATGTCCGTTTCCTGTGCCTGCGCTCCAGGTAAACCTGTTACAAACGACACCGTGCTCAGCACTAGGAACATACAGAACACACACAAATCTCTTCTCTTACACTCTCGCATGAGGAAATCCTCCTTCCTGGGAGAAAACAGGTGAAATTAATGAGGGGGAGTCAGACTTCTCGGACAAAAAGGGGTGAAATTAAATGGGGGAAGGACGGACTTCTCTCCTAATGTGGAAAACTTTTTCAATCCTTAAAAATAAAATTAGACAAAAATGACTTTGCTGTTTATTTTTCGTACAACGGAAATGACCTCTAGCAAGTTCAATGCCAGGATATGAAATGCCAAAACAACAGGACTTTTTGCCCTTAGATGGGGTTGGATTTAAGATTATGAAAAGTCATTCTCCGAAATTCCGTATGGTTCCCCCTTCGGTCTCCACTCGCATGCTTGATGTGCGGTCGATACATTTTTGGCCAGTAGATTTCAGAGTACCCATTTGCCACAACAATTCTGAAAGAGGAGAAGGCCTTGTCCGCTGAACAATCATCCCTTCACCAACCACCACTCAATCCATTCGGGGGAAAGACGTTAATTGTGGACGCGGAGCGCCCAGGTTGCTTCACCTTACCCAGCGAAGCTCTCGCTCAAGCCCAAGAAGATGATCAAATATTTATTCGACCGGGGGTGTATGAAGATCGTTTGGTAATGACTGAGCGAACCATCCATCTTGTCGGCGCCGGCCGGGACCAGGTCACGATATTCAATCGACGAAGCGGCCCTTGCTACCTTCAGCGAGTCTCTGGAGGAAACATTAGCGGTGTGACGTTTCGGTATGTGGGCAGCGACCAACATTCCGCCCTGAATATTTTAGATTCGGTATGCACCATATCTCACTGCAGGGCCACAGAAGGGCTTTTATCCGGAGTCGTGATTTATGGACCGGATTGCCGCCCGACCTTGCTCGGGAACGAGGTCTCTCATAATCGGGAGTCCGGTATTTTTTCTTTTGCCGGAGCTCAACCTTATCTGCGAGAAAATGCGTGTTTTGGGAATCATCATTTTGGAATTGCCGCACGGGACGAGGGCACTCGACCCGATATGATTAAAAACATCTGTCGGGAAAACATGCTCAGTGGCATTCTCCTCTTTCACCTCGCCAAGGCGCTTATCCTCGAAAATACCTGTGCAGAAAATGCGCATTGGGGAATCGTGCTTACTCCGGACTGTGAAACCACGCCAACACCTGAAGACCTCCACCAATCAAACCACCTGGGAAATAACCCTCGCGGGGCCTATACCCTCACCACAGAACCGTTGGCTGATATTGGTCGCTAGATCGAATCGCCGCACGCCTGGTCATTCACCAGAACAATACAAGATGCTGGGCAACAAGGGTCTATGATAAGGTGGACAACGTTGACAGGACTTTCTAGGACGATTCGAGATGAATGATAATCTGTGGCATCAACTGAACGCTGTTTTGGGTAGCCTCACGTTTACGGTGGGACTTTGGTTATTA
>JBDSHB010000095.1:0-3839 GCA_039918695.1 Nitrospirales bacterium
TTTACGGCCGCAAAACAGTCGTATTCGATTAGCGAGAGTGTTGAAAAAGCCCGCCAGCAGCGTTCTCGCCTCTTGGCCGTGCTCACGTACTCCTCCGTACGCTCCGCTCGTCCAAGCAGCTGCGGCCTTTCCTTCGAGAAGCCTCAGCACAGGACTGGACGAGCATTCCTTTGAAAGCTCAGGACAAGCTTTGAGCACTCCACTATGTTTCTCTGGTGAGCCTCGGTAACTCATAGGCTGAGGAAACGACAAAATTATTCCAAAATTCAACAGTCCTTGCTAACACCTGGACTTTAATTTCTTCACGAGCCATGAAGAACAGAACCAAAGACTACCAATGACCCTTCCGAAAGTTGTTGTCACGCGACGTCTCCCACAACAGGCCTGGGATGTATTACGAGCACAAGCCGATCTCGTGTGCTGGGAGCAGGATTGCCCCGTTGATCGGACATGGTTGTTGGATCATGTTCCCGAGGCGGAGGGCCTGCATTGTCTGTTGACGGACCGGATTGATCGGGAGGTCCTTCAGGCCGGGAAACGGCTTCGGGTGATCAGTACTATGGCCGTCGGATATGATCATATTGACGTTGCAGGATGTACAGGTCGTGGTATCCCGGTTGGGCACACGCCGGGTATTTTGACTGAAACAACTGCGGACCTGGCGTTTGCGTTGCTCCTCTCTGCAGCCAGACGGATTGTCGAAGGAGCCGAGTATGTGCGAAAGGGACAGTGGACAACCTGGAGCCCTGATCTCTTGCTGGGACAGGATGTGTATGGTGCGACGTTAGGCATTGTGGGGTTTGGCAGGATCGGGGAGGCGATGGCCAGGCGTGCTCAAGGATTTCAGATGAAAGTGCTAGCGGTGCGGTCACCGCAATCTTCTGCCTCATCCGGGTCGGGCACGCAGCCCTTTGCCACATGGGTTTTGCCCAGGGAGGATTCTTCTGCGGGGATTAATCAGGGCGAGTCGGTGAGCGCGTCATTCCAGGAGGTTGATCTGCATGAGGCATTAGCCCAGTCGGATTTTGTGAGTCTGCATGTACCCCTGACTCCTCACACGCATCATTTGATTGGGGAAGCTGAGTTCCGAGCCATGAAACCATCAAGTATTCTGATCAATACGGCTCGTGGGGCCGTGGTTGATCCTGAGGCCCTGTACCACGCCTTAATACGTGGCCATATTGGCGGTGCAGCCTTAGATGTCACTGATCCGGAGCCCATTCCTGCGTCACACCCGCTTCTCACGCTTCCCAACTGTCTGGTCATCCCGCACTTGGGGAGTGCTTCGGTGGCGACAAGGACCAGGATGGCCTGCATTGCCGCCGAGAATATCGTTGCCGGGTTACGTGGAGATGCGCTTCCACATTGTGTTAATCCTGAAGTTTACCGCGTCTAACGCAGTTCCGAGATCTGAGATTGTAGGAATACCCAAGGAAATTGATGGAGGATGGTTTACGCTGAGAAGGGAACTCGATGATATGCGAGACATGGCAGGTCAATCTGACGATTGGCCGTTTCGTCAAGAGGAGAGATCATGATCCACATTACAACACCGGCCGTAGAAAAATTGAAAGTCTTGATCGAGGAGCATCCCGAAGATCCCATTGTCCGTTTAGCCGTTCGGGACCGGGATGACAAAGTCCTCGTTTTTTCCATTACTCTTGAAGACGCCGTGACACAGGAGGATTCGGTCTTAGACATTGAAGGGCTCATCATCGCAATAGACGGCTCCTGTGCACAACGGATGGAAGGCGTCACGGTTGATTATGAGGAGGCTGGTGGGTTCGGCTTCCACCACCCGGAACCGCCTGATCCTTATAAATTAAATCTGATCCTGCCTGAATGAGCCCGACAGAATGGGATTGGGGCACCAATTGAACCCGAATGCGGGAAGGTTCTTCACCAATGATTGTGGTTAACGTCAACCGGTAACCATCCACCACGCGATTATTCGTATTATGGAAATATTTTTTGCGACATGTCCTCGTGGCTTAGAAGAAGTTCTCAGCCAAGAACTGCAAGAATTGGGTGGGCAGGAAATTCGATCGACTCCTGGCGGCGTCGAATGTCAGGGCTCTTTTCCCCTTTGCTACCGGCTCAACTTAGAAAGTCGCATTGCCAGCCGTATTTTGTGGCGAGTCGGACAGGGATGGTACCGGGATGAGGAGGATCTCTATCGCCTTGCCTCCTGTCTTCCCTGGCCCGAATATTTTTCAGTGGACTGTCACATCAAAGTTCGCATCATTGGGCAGCATTCTCCCCTGAGGAGTCTCGAGTTTGCGACACTACGAGTGAAAGATGCCATTTGTGACCGATTTGTTCGGGCGAAACATGCACGCCCCGAGGTGAGTAAACGCCAACCTGATATTCAAATTGTGGTTTTTGTCGATGAAGACCATGTGGTGTGGTATATCGACACCTCGGGAGATCCTTTGTTTAAGCGTGGATGGCGGAAGGTGGCGGGAAAAGCGCCGATACGAGAAAATTTGGCGGCTGGCATCCTCAGGCTTTCAGGTTGGACCGGCGAGCAGGTCTTACTTGATCCGATGTGTGGCGCCGGCACATTTTTAATTGAGGCGGCGTTGATGGCCAAAGGCATTGCGCCAGGCAGTGGGCGGGAATTTGCCTTTCGGCACCTGCAGAATTTTGATCACACGATCTGGGGGTACGTACGCCAAGAGTCGATGAAATCTATTCCCCCTGGTCCGGGTCTCTCTATTATTGGTTATGATGAGGATGCGAATGCCTTGGCAATGGCGAGAACAAATCTTGAAGGCTTGGGTTTTGGGGATATTCAACTAAGTCAGGTTGATGTGTTGGATGTGACGCCTCCTGGACCAAAGGGTTTTCTAGTTACCAATCCTCCCTATGGGGTGAGAATGGGAGACCGGTCGGAGCTGGAGGAGTGGTATCCGAAGTTTGGGAGTCTCTTGAAGCAGCGGTTTGCTGGGTGGGATGTCTATGTCCTCACGGCCGATTCGCGTCTTCCTAAACTCATTCACTTAGCGCCGTCACGCAAAATCCCCTTGTTCAATGGTCCGTTGGAATCGAGGTTGTATGAATTTCAGATGGTGGCCGGAGGAAACCGGAAATCGGCAAGGCAGGCCAGGCAGCAGGCGGGGAATAACCCCGGTCTTAGATGAGAGGTTTCCCTGCCATGTTTAAAAGCGAGACCCAGACATCTTCAATGCATCGCAGCACATAAATCCATTCGTCGCAGGTCTTGGGTCGTTTGAAAAGATGGCAATTGGGAGGGAAAGGAAAATCTTTCGATTGCCGTGGAGCCTCTTCCGAAAACAAGGCCACCGGAATGGACTGTAAGCGGCGGTCGCGTTGAAGTCCCTTAATAATTTCTTCTCCCGACACATCGGGGAGATGATTGGAAAGAAAAATCAGGTCGGGTTGTGGGGCATCCATAAAGGGATACTCCTGATTTAAAAAGGACATGGCTTGTTCGCCGTCCTCGGCCTCAAGAATTTCCACACAGATGATTTGGGCCACCGTCAGCGCTTCTTTGAGGGCTTCTATCTGGGCGGTATCATCCTCAATCGTCAAGATCTTAATGGTGTTTTTGACGGCTCCGCGCATGATCCGATTGCCCAATTTCCTGGTTGAAACAGACTGCCCACCCTCCAGTCTGGTGAAGGATTGTCGCCTGATGACGACAGAGAATACGTGTGGTGGCCCATCTGTTTTTTCGGTTGAATCTTCGCTGAGTTTAAGGGAAAGCCGACTGGAAAGGATTTTTGTTAAAGAAGGATGAGGATGAGCGCGTCGATGCCTGAGGCATATTCTGATCAACGCACCATGGATCGAAGCCCATTACCCTGAAATAGTGG
>JBDSHB010000096.1:0-9857 GCA_039918695.1 Nitrospirales bacterium
GACGGGTATTGGCCGATTTGTGCAGCCAAGCATCCGCATTCCATGGGACAGGATTTTAAGGAATGCTGGTTTTCGGCCTGGCCGGTCATTGGAGAGGCTTTTGAACGAGCTTCCAGAGGGGAAACCTCCTTTCTTGTCAATCAACGAATGTTTCTCGATCGGCTGGGATATCTTGAAGAAACGTTTTTCACATTCTCATTTAGTCCCATCCGGGATGAGTCCGGCGGCGTTGGTGGGTTGTTCCATCCGGTGACAGAACTGACCCAGCAATCGTTGGCTGAACGACGGCTGCGCGTACTGCGCAATCTGGCCGATGGGTGTGCGGAGGCGGAATCCATCGAGAGGACACTGGTCTTGATTGGAGACACATTGGAGGGGTGCGATCTCGATGTGCCCTTTGCCCTTATCTACTGTATGGAAAACGACGGTAAGAGCGCCCGCCTCGTCCGAAGTGTGGGACCGGCACCTGGGGCTCTGAGCCCGCAACAGGTGTCTCTCGATCCGCTATGTGAAGAGGTCTGGCCGTTTCCAAAGGTGCTCATGGCAAATCCAGTGGTGGTGAATGATTTAACTCCTCTATTTGAATCGGGACCAACGGGTCCATATGCGGAGCCTCCTGGGTCAGCGGTGGTGCAGCACATTATGTTGCCAGGGATGGTTCATCCGTTCGGGTTTCTTGTTGCGGGTGTCAGTTCCCGACGGCCGCTGGACGACCCCTATCGTACATTTTATGACATGCTCGGCGAGGCCGTGACCAATGCGCTCGGAAAAGCCAGAGCATTCGAAGGGGAGTGCAAACGCGCGGAAGCTCTGGCCGAATTAGATCGGGTCAAAACCGCTTTCTTTAGTAATGTGAGTCATGAATTCCGCACCCCGTTGACGCTGATGCTCGGACCGTTGGAAGAACTGCTGACTCAGGGGCATACCGATCTTTCACCTGCAGCCAAAAGCCAATTGGAAGTCATCAATCGGAATGGCCTGCGGCTTCTTCGGCTGGTCAACAGTCTCTTGGATTTTTCACGCATTGAGGCCGGCCGGGTGCAGGCATCGTATGAACCCACAGATCTTGCGGCGTTCACGACGGACCTTGCCAGTTCATTTCGATCGGCCACTGAGCGGGCTGGTCTTCGACTGATCGTGAATTGCCAAATCCTTCCTGAGCCGGTGTATGTGGATAAAGACATGTGGGAGAAAATTGTGCTGAATTTGATCTCGAATGCCTTCAAATTCACGTTTAATGGAGAGATCACAGTCACGATGCAACAAATTGGACAGCTGGCGGAGTTGCGGGTGGGAGATACGGGCGTGGGAATTTCGATGGAACACTTGCCGAGAATTTTTGATCGCTTCCACCGGGTGGAAAATATCCGGAGCCGCACCCACGAAGGATCCGGAATTGGCCTGGCGCTCGTGCAGGAATTGGTGAAACTTCATGGCGGGACGGTCCGTGCTGAAAGTACTCTCAATGCGGGCAGCACATTTATCGTCACCATTCCCCTGGGTACGGAACATTTGCCTTCAGAGAGAATAGGAGCCAATCGGGCTTTTTTGGCTTCAACGGGAACCGGGACTGCGCCATTCGTTGAAGAAGCCTTGCGGTGGCTTCCTTCACAGGAGGGTGCCGAACAAACCGACATCCGTGCCGAGGAGGAACTCTCCGGGGCACCAACAGAATTCAACTCAGGGCTGAGCACTCAAGATCCGGAACGACGGCAGGCTCATACCCGCATCCTCCTCGTGGACGATAATGCCGATATGCGGGACTATCTGGCTCGAATTTTGTCGGTACGTTACGAAGTCACAGCGGTGAGGGATGGAGAGGCGGCCATCGCCGCGATCCATGAGCGCCATTTTCATTTAGTGCTATCGGATGTGATGATGCCGGGACTTGATGGAATTGGCCTTTTGCGACGGCTGCGAAATGATCCCGCCACGCGAACCATACCCGTCATACTGCTCTCAGCGCACGTGGGTGAAGAATCGCGTGTGGAGGGCCTTGAGCAGGGTGCCGACGACTACCTCTTCAAGCCTTTTAGTGCGAGAGAATTGCTGGCGCGGGTGGATGCCCACGTGAAACTGCAGCAAATGAGATGGGACGCGCAGGCCGAGACACAAAAATTTGTCTCCTTGGCTGAGAACAGTAGCGAGTTTATTGGCATGTGTGACAGGCAGTTTAGGCCTTTCTACATCAATCCGACAGGCATGGCCATGGTCGGTATCGACAACATGGTGGAAGCACAACAGGTGTCCGTGAAAGACTTTTTTTTCCAGGAGGACCAGTCCTTTGTTCTCGATGAAATTTTTCCCCGGGTGATGCGTGAGGGACGAGCGGAAGTCGAAATACGGTTCCGGCATTTTAAGACCGGAGAAGCCGTGTGGATGATCTGGAATGTCTTTTACCTCAGTGCCCCGGACGGGAGTCCGATCGGGCTGGCGACGGTGAGCCGCAACATTACCGAACGGAAACGGACTGAGGAAGCATTACGGGAGAGCGAAGCGCAGTTCAGAATCCTTACCGATTCCATGCCTCAACAGGTTTGGACCGCGTTGCCGGACGGCAGTTTGGATTACATCAATCAACGGGCTCTGCGTTATTTTTCACGAGCATCGAATCAGATCCTGGGTTGGAATTGGAAGGACGTGTTGCATCCGGATGACGTGGAACATGCCATGGCAGTCTGGGCAAATGCCAGGGAACACCAAATTCCCTACGAAATTCAATTCCGGCTTCGTCGAGCAGAGGACGGAAGGTACCGGTGGCATCTCGGCCGGGCACTCCCTCTTCTTGATACCGCAGGACACATCCTCAAATGGTTTGGCACCAATACGGATATCACGGAGGCGAAACAGGTTGAAGCGGCGCTTCGAAAGAGTGAAAAACGATTTCGTCAGGTCTTCCAATATGCAGCCACCGGTATTGCCCTCACGAATATGAATGGGCTGTTCATACAATGTAACCCCGCATACTGTGCCCTGCTCGGCTATTCCGAAAAGGAATTGGGTGGCCTCAATTTTTCCAGTTTGGTGCATCCAGACGACCGGGAAGCCAACCTTTTGGAAATCCAACGCCTGATAGCACAAGAATTGCCCTATTTTGAAATCGAAAACCGCTATCTTCGCAAAGATGGCCAGGCAGTCTGGGTACAAAAGTTCGTTTCACTCCTGCGGGATGAATCCGGCGAGCCTGCGCATCTGGAGGCGCTCGTGACCGATATCACCGGGCGAAAGGAAGCGGAAGAGCAGTTGCGGCGGTGGAAAGATGAGTTGGAAATGAGGGTACAAGAACGAACTGCGGAACTTCTTTCCTCTCAAGAACGATTGCGCTCGCTTGCCTCACAACTCAGTTTGACCGAACAGCGAGAACGTCGAAAGCTGGCGCGCGATTTGCACGATTATCTCGCTCAATTATTGGTGCTGGGTCGGATGAAGCTTGAGCAAGGGAAGCCGATGTTATCAGCCATTCCAGCGACGGAACGCATGGTGCAGGACGTGGATCATATTCTAGAACAGGCTTTATCCTATTCACGCACCTTGATCGCTGAGTTAAGCCAGCCTGCCTTGCAGGGAGCCGGATTCTCGGAATCCTTGAGGTGGTTAGCGGATCAGATGCAGACGCATGGGCTTATCGTACAGGTTCACACCGATCACAACGAGAGTCAACTGCCGGAAGATCGGGCGGTGTTGTTGTTCCAATCAGTGCGCGAATTGTTGTTTAATGTGCTCAAGCATTCGGGTGTTGATCAGGCTATCGTCAGAATGGAATTCGAACAGAAAGGCGAGGTGTGCCTTTCAGTGGAAGATCAGGGGAAGGGCCTTGGTGCCGATGTCCTGCAGCGTGCATTGGAGCCAGGCCATTTGGGACTGTTCGCGGTCAAAGAGCGGATGGATGCAATGGGCGGACGCGTTGAACTCATCTCTTCGCCTCACACGGGCACAACGGTAAAATTAATGCTGCCGGTCTGCAGCACACGGCCCGCCAGTTCCGAGAAGGATATCCCTGGGGAAGAATCATCCGGAACTTCAGCCCCTCCGAGTCACAATCCACCAGCTATTAGTATATTTGACACACATTCACCTTTAGCCATTCGCCCGATTCGCATTCTATTGGTCGACGATCACGTGATGGTAAGGAAAGGACTGCTGGCCTTATTGGAGAGCTATGACAATCTGGAAATTATCGGAGAGGCGGGTGACGGAGAGGAGGCGGTGGTTCTAGCCGGGGAGTTGAGGCCTGACGTCGTGATTATGGATCTGAACCTCCGGAATCTCAATGGGATAGAAGCCACTCGGCAAATCACCCGGCACTTGCCGGACATCAAAGTGATTGGACTGTCATTCAATGATGCAAAAGAAATGCGGGAAGCCATGATCGAAGCCGGGGCCGTTGATTTACTGCGAAAGACCGGGGGGACGGCCGAACTTTATCAAGCCATTTGTGCAGCCTGTCCGAATCGGTGACAACACTCAAAGAAACGTTTCAGAACCTAAATCAATATGAATCATGAATAAATCAGAGTAAAAAGTCCCCTCATTCTGATCCAGTTAAATGTGCCCACCGATTCAGCCGGTGAGAGGGTTGTCGTGGGGGTGGCCTCCTGCCGACGGTCTCGTCACATATTTCCCTTATCAACGATTATGTGTAGCGGCCCTGGACGCGGACCGATTCTCAGCATCCGGATTACCTGAAGAATCAGGGGGATGAACTCCCATTGGAAAATTCAAAATATGATAGGCTGGCATACTTGAAATGAAATATTCATTTTGAGATGGGAACAAGTGGACGAATGGTTTTGGTGTGAGTGATTCAGTGGCCAGTGTTATGTATTCAACGAAATTACACAATCCCAAAGATTTCTTCTTAACCCTTATCCTGGCTGGTGGAGTTTTCACCTTTAGTCTCCTTCTTCCACGAGGATTTGCGGAAGAAATGTTGTTCACGGGAGTGGTGTCCTTTGCGAAACAACTGTTGCCACGAAGGATAGTATAAGGCTTCAACAACTTTACCCATGTCGTTCTCGACCTGTCGGATGTCTCGGCCATTGACGGAACTGCCACTCTTGCTATTGAAGATATGCTTCGTATGGTTCAGGCACATCGCCATAATCTTTACTTTGTAGGAATTAAAGCGGGAGTGCTCAAAGTTCTGGAAGGATTGGGGGTCTTGGCACACATTGGCCCTGAACAGCGATACGACCTTCGATTGGAAGCCTTGCGCCATGCCGATCACGGTCATGATTTTTTACCTACCGATGAACTTGCCGGAGCGCAACGGGCATGACCAACATATTCGGTGATCCCCCTTGTGTTGAAACTTCTTGACTACGGATACGATCGCCATGTCTATTGACGAATGTTTTTGTCCGGGATCGTGAAGGTTTTTGATTATCCTCGGCCGGTCATCTGTTTCCCTGTCTGAATGGAGGAGGGGTTCGCTTCCGGAGTTACCTGAAAGTCTAGCGACGAATTCAATGCTAGCAAATAGAAACTTTTGACTCTGGAAATCGGTACAGTCTTCTTTCTTTTTCCTGAAATGATCCGAGCCCGAGCAGCAAGGGACCAAATCGCCCGATGAACATGCAGAGAATAATAACGAATTTACCAACACTTGTCAGGGATGCCGAGAGGCTGAGCACGCCGCCATTGCCCACGGAGTACCCGGTTGTTCCCAAGGCCGATGCAACCTCAAACAGGAGAGAGAGAAACGGAAGGGTTTCAACCATGGATAAGAGGTGCGTAAAAACGGTCAATAGAAACATGGCGAGAATAGCCAATGCCAGGGCCCGGTGAACAACTAGCGTTGGCACCCGGCGCCAAAAAAAATTCACGTCTTCACGATGCCGCAAGGTGTTCCAGACAAACATCCCGATAATCCCGAACGTGGTCGTCTTGATTCCTCCAGCGGTCCCTCCAGGTGACCCGCCGATGAACATAAAAAGGACAATAAGGTAGAGAGAGGCATTACCTAAATGACTCAAATCTATGGTATTGAAGCCTGCCGTCCTGGCAGAAATTGCATGAAAGGCCCCCACCAGGACCTTATCGATCATCGGTAAATCCCCCAGTGTTTTTGGGTTATTCCATTCAAGAAGCAGGAGACTCAACGCTCCACCGACAATAAGGAAGCCGGTAATGACAAGCACCAGCTTGGAATGGGCCTGAAGGCGGTGACGTTCTCCTCGAAAAATTTGCGCAAGGTCAAGCAAGACCATGAATCCCAATCCTCCCAAAACAATCAAAATCGGCACGACCAGATTCACGGTGAGATCGGTCTGATAGGCAATTAAATTTGTTGAAAATGAAGAAAATCCGGCGTTATTGAAGGCGGATATCGCTTGAAAGGTTCCGTGGTAGATGGCCTGACCAAGCGGGTAATCTTGAAGAAATCGGATACTTAAAAACATGGCACCTGCCAGTTCGAGCATAAAAGTCCATAGAACAATGGTCTTTATAAATGGTATTAATCCTTGCAAGTGGAGTGAACTTAAGGCTTCCGCCATCATCAGCCGATGCCTCAGTCCTATTTGACGCCCCATCGTCAGAAGCAGCATGGTTACAAGCGTCGCGTACCCAAGTCCACCGATCTGAATAAGAATGAGAATAATCGTTTGGCCAAACACCGTAAAATCCGTAGCGGTGTCAGCTACGATCAGGCCTGTGACGCAAACGGCTGACGTGGCAGTAAATAGCGCGTCAATGATTGACAATGGCTTTGAAGGCGAGGTCGCCCACGGAAGCAGTAAGAGGATAGTGCCAATCATAATGGTAACCGCTCCGCCCAATACCACAATCGTTCCTGGAGAGAAGCGATGGAGTTTGAGAAACCATGGGAGAGAATATCCAGTTACAGGGGCTTGCAGAGACGAACGAAAGCGGTCGGAGACAGTCTTCACGTGATAAGGAATGTGTTAAAAGATTCGAGCCATTCGGTTTGACGAAGAAGAGGACGAGACCGCGATGGGTAGGGAATATTATACGCCAAATTGAAAACAAAACAAATCTAAAAAAGAGAGAAGAATTCTGCCAGAGGCTGAGGATTCCCGCTCCGCACATGCAAGGCTTGGTCAGCCGTGGAATCGAATGAAATCGATAAGGTGTGTGGGGAGAATGCCTAATAATACCCCAAAAATGGAGGAGAATAGCTTGGACCCAAATTTGAAGGACAAATCATTGAAAATTCTGCTCCATGTTTCCCCTGTACATTTCCTCAGTTGTTGGCTACCATTTCTACTTGAACGTTTCATTTCCTACCCTCCTGAAAACTCCTGCGGGATTTCTGTTGCTTTCTTTTAACCCAAGTCGTTGGTGCCTTGAGATGAAAGCTTTTCAGGCCAGACCCAGGTTCAAGCTCTTGTTCAAGAGATGAAGAACTTTTCTGTCGAAAAACTCATTCAGGTCGGGTATCGCTTTGTCACGAAATCCCAAGGTCATTTTTATCTCTATCTGGCGATTTTTTGTAGCATTCTCGTGGTCTTGGATGCCGGGTCCTTTGAACTGATCCGGGGAATGAAGCTGAAAACCTTTGATGTGATCATGAAGAATCGGGTGCTGTTTCACAAAGCCGATCCCGACATTGTGATTGTGGATATTGACGAAGCCAGTCTGGAGGCGATGGCTCAAGAATATGGCCGATGGCCTTGGCCTCGTCAGGTCTTTGCTGAATTTCTGGAAACACTACAGCAGCAACAACCCTCAGCCGTGGTGTTTGATATTTTATTTAGTGATCCTGATGTGTTCAATAAAGAATCAGATTTCTACTTTAATGACGTCGTCAGTAATATGGGAAATACATTTTTCCCTATGCTGCGCTTATCACCAACGAACGATGAACTCAGCAAGGTGACCCCTTCCATGATTCCCGGCATAGAACCCGTTCACGGGGAGCCGCAGGACGAGAAAGGCATTGCCCTGCTTCTGCCCTCCTTCACCGGCATTCTTGAGAGTGGAAGAATGGGCACCAACAATGTCTATCCTGATCGGGATGGCATTGTTCGACAGTACCCTATTTATCGTGATCACTATGGATGGCGTGTGCCTTCCCTGCCCGCAAAGCTGGGGGAAACGCTGGGGTTGACACTACCGAATGAATCAGATGTGTATTTGAACTGGCGTGGGAAATTTGGGGCCTTCCGGTCTGTCCGCTTTAGTCAAGTGTTTGAAGATTTCTTGCGGAGAGACGGGCAACGGGCGCCGGATGAATTCACGAATAAAATTGTGATTATCGGGTCCACCGCATCTGCACTGTTCGATACCAAGCCCACCCCCATGGAGAAGATTCATCCCGGCGTGGAAATTCTGGCCACCGCGATCGGAAATATCAAGAACGGGGATTGGATCACCCAACCGAAGAATCCCTGGCTCTTTACCGCTCTGGCGCTTGGCCTCATTTGGGTCACTGCGTTGGCGTTTTTAACCGGGGTCAAACGTAAAGCCATTGATATGGTGTTTGCGGGTTCGCAAGTGGGTTTGATGGCCTTTACCTTCGCGAGCTTGAATCTCACCACCTACTATCTTGATTTAACCGCACCCATCACGGCAGGGTTAATCTATTTTTCTCTCGCGCGGGTGTATGCCTATGCCGAAGCCACCATCATGGAAAAATATGTCTGGATCAATGTGGAAGAGGGGGTGGACGGTTGGCAATATACCGTGGTGGTGGTCGTTCAACCGGAGAGTTTGGAGGAAATTTCGGAAGGAAGGTTCTTGACCCTGCTGAAGCGCGGGCTATATGGCAAAAAAGTTGGGTTTACGATAGAAGGCTTTTCACGGAAACCCGCCGGCATTGAAAAAGCCTTTCAGAATATGTTTCTCATTTATTGGGTGGAAAATCATGTGGAAACGAAGCCATGGGAGGTGGGAAAATCTGGAGAACAGACGGTATCTCTGGTTCGAGACGTTGCTCGCAGCATCTGTGAAAACAATAGAATAGGATGTAAGCTCGGATGGTGCCAAGGACCTTTGACCTATGGGGATGAGAAATTAAGACTGGAGGCTTGGCAACAATTAGTGGTGAAGGCCATGGGGAATCTCAAAGACCAGCCGCTTGAGATTACATCATGATCCTTTACTCTGAAGCCCCATGCCTCAGTCAGTGATTCACCGGGAACCGCCTCGTCGGTTCAACGCAAGAAGGAGGACGTTGATGAAAAATTGGTTAACTTTCCTGGCAATAGTCCTTATTTGGGTCTTTCCCGGAGAGGGAAAAGCTTCGGATCCGGGGGTAGCCGTCCGATCGTGCCAAGTCATGAGCGAACCCTTTAAAGATGCTCAAGAAGTGACATCATTAAAGGAAGGCGACACCGTAGAGATTCTGAGAAGGAAGGGTGGATGGTTACAGGTGTCCGGGAGGGGCAAAACCGGTTGGGTAAGAATGGTATATATTCGTCGAGGGGCCTCTGGTGAAAATGTTTCGGCAGCGACCGAAGCTTCAGGACTTTTAGGCCTGGCCACTGGGAGAGCTGGCAGTGGAAATGTTGTGGCCGCTACGGGAGTTCGTGGATTAAATGAAGAGGAATTAAAAGAGGCCAAGTTTAATGAACATGAATTGCAAACACTGAAAACCTATCGGACTTCAAAGAAACAGGCGCAAGAATTTGCTAATCAAGCCGGGTTAACAGTACAAAAAGTTCCGTTCATTCAGCCAACAGACGGGAATTAAAAAATGAGCAATCAGAATACTATTAAGAACAGTATACCATCTGAATCTTTACGGCCTGTTCCTCTCATGTTTCATAATCAACAGGCAATTCCGTGTTTGCATGGATTCCTCCTGCGTGCATTCATTCTAACATGTGTGTTCTCCGGGGTGACAACAATAACTCATGCATTTGATCTGGGTGATACCCTCAAAAAATTGGGGC